>DASQGM010000436.1:0-3768 GCA_035632615.1 bacterium
ATCCCGGCCGCGTGCCGCGCCAACCGGGCGTGAAGCGCCCGGACGTCGGCCAGCGTGTTGATCTCTTCCCGCGGCTTGTCCTCGCGAATCCTGACGATGCGCGGGAACCGCAGCGCGAAGCCAGAGTCGTGTCGCTCGCTCTTCGTGACCGCGTCGAACGCGACCTCGAGCACGACCGCGGGCTCCACGAGACGGATCGCGCCGAGATCGCGCCGCGTATGCGCGAGGAACCAGGCGCTGAGCCGGGCGATCTCCTGGTCGGTCAGCCCGGAGTATGCCTTGCCGATTGTGACGAGGCGCGCTCCGTCGCGCACGGCGAACGTGTAGTCCGAGAGCACGCCCGCGCGCTTGCCGTGGCCGTACTCGGCGGCGACGACCACCACGTCCAGCGTGCCCACGCCCGGCTTCCATTTCGTCCACAGCCGCCCGCGGCGGCCGGGCTGGTACGGCGAGTCGGGGCGCTTCATCACGATCCCCTCGTTGCCCGCCGCGCGCGCCCCCTGGAACCTGGCGTCGAGGTCCGCGGGCGTCCGCGCCAGCTCCCCGGCGCTGAGGCGCACGCCGCCCTCCCGCGGCACCAGCGCCTCGAGCGCCGCCCGCCGCTCGGACAGCGGGGCACCCAGCAGGTTGCGGCCGTCGAGATGCAGGAGGGCGAACGCAACGAGCACCACGGGGATCTCTTCCAGGAGCGCGCGGGGATCCCGCCGCTGGAGCCGCTGCTGGAGCCGGAAGAACCCCAGCGGGCGCGTCCCCCGCCACGCGACCACTTCGCCGTCGAGGATGTAGGTGGCGCCGAGAGACTGGAGCGGCCCGGTGAGCTCGGGGAACGCGGCCGTCACGTCATCGAGCGTCCTCGACAAGATCGCGACGCCCGCGGCGGTCCGGTGGACCTGCACCCGGATCCCATCGTACTTGTCCTCGACCCAGAGGACCGGTGACGCGGCGTCGAACGCCTCGACCGGCGCGGCGACGGGGCTCGCCAGCATGAACCGGAACGGGCGCCCGGGCTCGATCACCACGTCCCCGAGCGTGCCGGCCCTCGCGCGGACCCCGATCTCGCCGGGCTCGGCGACGAGGAGCGCCGCCCGGCGCACGTCGGCAGCGTCCCGTCCGAACGCCGCCGCGATCGCCGGTAGCAGCAACCCCTCGCGCAACCCGACCCGCATGTCCGAGGTCATGATCTTGACGAGGTACGCGGCCTCCCGCGGCGTCGAATCCTGCAAGAGCCCGCGGAGCGCGGCGGTCTTCGCCCGCCTCGACGCCGTACCCTGGGCGGCGGCGATCGCGGCGAACGCCCGGGCAACCCCCGCGAGCGTCAGCGGCGTGGAGAACAGCGCGGGAGGCGGCGGGTAGCGTTGCAGCAGAGTGGCCGCAGCGTCGCCGAGATCCCCGTGCGCACGGTATGTCGCGTGGAACTCCGGCTCGGGTGCGTGCACCAGCTCCCGCAGCACACGGGCGATCGCCACCCATCCCACGCCGAGTCGCCGGGGATCACCGTGGGGGAACGGGGCA
Source organism: bacterium (assembly GCA_035632615.1). Taxonomy (GTDB): domain Bacteria; phylum Sysuimicrobiota; class Sysuimicrobiia; order Sysuimicrobiales; family Segetimicrobiaceae; genus JAJPIA01. The sequence goes on from DASQGM010000436.1 coordinate 1,513, forward strand.
CCGCTGAGAAACGTGCACGCCCGCCTCAGGTCGTCGTCAGCGAGCGTGGCGAGGTACCGGCTCAACAGATCCGTCTTCGCCAGCGTGCTCGACGTCGCGCGCACCTCGTCCAGCACCGCCGCAAGATCGGCGAATCGGGCGCTGTCGGTGTCGCCGGAGCCCGCAAGCCCGCCGGCGCTACCCGGATCGGGGCGGGACGGATCGCGCTCGGAATCGGCCGTGCGGGACTCCTACAGGGTGGACCGCGCCATCACGAGGCACGCGATCGTCACGGTGTACGCCTGCTCGGCGTCCTTGGCCTTGAATCCGATGGTGCGGGCGTTGACGCGCGTCACGCCCGGGATCAGCATGCAGCGATCCGCCATCCCCGTGTAGTGCCATTCGATCTCCAGGGCCACCGGCCGCGGGATGAGGAGCGGCTTGAGGTCTTTCACGCGCTTGAGCGCCCGCATGGCGCCGTCCTTGATCCGGCGGCGCGCCTCGACCGGCTGGTACGACCGCGCGGCCACGCGCCCGATCGCCTCTTTCACCGCCACGGTCTCCACCTGCGGGATCAGCTTCTTGACCTGCGCCACCGCCGTGCCGTCCCCGGTCACGAGCGCCACCGGCACCTTGAAGAACCCGGCCAGCGCCGCGTTCATCCCGGGCTCGCCGACGACGAGATTGCCGAGCTTGATCTGCCGGACCGACGCGCTGCTGAACGAGTGGTCGAGGATCGCGTTGGCCGTGCCGGCGATGCCGTGGTACCCGGTGAAGAACACGGCGTCGAACGACGCGTCGATCCCCTGCATCATGCTGTAGGGCTTCGGACTGCCGCTGATGAGCTGCGTCTGCGGATGCAGCTCCTCGATCAGAATGTTCCGCATGTCGGCGTGGGAGTCGTTGACGACGACCTCCTTGGCCCCGCCCTCGATCGCACCGAGAACCGCCGCGTTGACCTCCTCGGTCATCAACCGCCGGAACCGGGCGTACTCGGGGTGCTTCGCCATGACCTGCTCCCAGTCGGTCACACCGGCCGTGCCTTCCATATCCGCGGAGATGAAGACCTTCATGGACTCCCCCCTTGGGGACGCCGTGTGGGGCCAGCGTCCGAAAATACGCGCTCGCTGCTAGGAAACCTTCTCGAGCGTAAACACCGCCCGCATCTCGCCGACCGCCCGCCCATCGGTGCCGCGGATCTCCGGCCGATAGTGCGCCGCGAGCGTGTCCAGATCCGACGCGCTCGCGAACTCGAGCTGCCGAAGCGTCTCTAGGATCACGGCTCCCAACCCGCGCCGATTCCCGTCCTCGATCTTGACCCCGATCCCCCAGCCGAGATCGATGAGGCCGATCCCGGACACGCCCTCGGCGCCCTCCTTCGCGACCAGCCGGCCGGGGAATGTCTCCATCAGCACCGTGTCCAAGCGGCCGGTGCCGGCCACCATGCCCGGATGGGCGACCATCGCGCGCACAAGACGCGCCGCCGCGGCGGACCGCCGCGGAGCCAGGTCCGACGGATCGGCGAGCCGCGCGAACGCAAGCGCCGTTTGCGCCACCGTGAGGTGGAACGTCGGCACGCCGCACCCGTCGGTGCCGATGGCCATGGCGGCGCTCGGCACGCCGCAGAACTCGCCCACGATCCCGGCGATCTCGTGCTGCACCGGATGGTCGGGCGCCCGGTAGGTGTCCAGCGGCCAGCCGCGCACCCGGCACGTCGCGAGCATCCCCGCGTGTTTGCCCGAGCAGTTGTGGTGGAGCGCCGTGGGGGTCCGGCCGGCGCGCGCGAGCTCGGCGGCCTGCGTGGCGTCGACCGGCGGGTGGACGCCGCACTGCAGCGCGCCCTCGTCCAGTCCGGCCTTCTCAAGGATCGATCGGACGGCCGTGAGGTGGTCGGGCTCGGCGGAGTGCGAGCCACACGTCACCGCGACCTCCTGCTCGCCGAGCCCGAGCGTGTCCGCCGCCCCGGATTCGATCAGGGGAATGGCCTGCAGCGGCTTCGCCGAGGAGCGAAGGAAGAGTTCCAGGTCCGGGTCGCCCGCCCGGTAGCGGAGCCGGCCGGCACGGTCCACGACCGCCACCGCTCCCCGGTGCAGGCTCTCCCGCACGGTGCCGCGGGTAACCTGCACCAGCGGCGCTCTAGCCAATCCGCGTTCCCGGCGCGACGCTCCGCTGCGGCGACCCCGCGCCGCCGCGCGACGTCTCCGCGGCCGCTCGCACCAGCGCCCGGAACAACCGCGCGCACGTCGGGTTCTGCCGCCACATGCGCTCCGGGTGCCA
>DASQGM010000437.1:0-2891 GCA_035632615.1 bacterium
CCCCGCCAGCTCGACCTCGACCGGGGATCGGTGGCCGAGTAGCTAGTTGTTGTTGCTTCCTCCCTGTCCGCCGCTCGCCTCGGAAAATTCGGTCGGCCCACCCCTCCTGTTCGGTGCCTCTCCAGACGGCGGCGCTCGACGTTCGATCCCCGCGGTCCACCTTCGCGGCAGCCGGCCCGGATCGGCGCCAGCGCGATGGGCCGGTCGAGTGCGCGTACGGCGGGCAGTGCAGGCCGGGGGGAACAAGAAGCCAGCGCAATCATGAACGCTGCGGTCAAGAAACCAACAATCCGGCTCAGACCCGATACCCGCGCGGCCTGTCCGACTCCTATCGTATAGACAGCGGTATTATTGTCCCCATTGCGGGGCTGGAGTCGGAGATGGCGCAGCCACGACCCGTTACCGAAAAGCCTGTGCCGGGGGCGGCGGATCGCCGGGGCCGAAGCAAGGAGCAGTTCGACCGCGGACCGGTGGCGTATCTGTGGCCCGGCGCGCAACCCGTGCTTTGCGCGCTCCTCCTCATCGGCGGACGCATCGTCGAGCACGCGGTCCCGGGCGCCGCGCTCGCCCTGTATGTGCTCTCGTACCTGGCCGGAGGCACCGGCAGCGCGCTGGTGGCTTGGAGCGCCCTCCGCGAGCGCCGGGTCGACGTCAACGTTCTCATGTTGCTCGCTGCGATGGGGGCTGCCTACCTTGGATCCTGGACGGAGGGGGCGATCCTGCTCTTTCTCTTCTCGACCAGCAACGCCCTCGAGTTCTACGTCATGGGTCGCACACGGCGGGCGATCCGATCCCTCATGGCGCTGCGTCCTGCGGAGGCGCTTGTTCGCCGGGACGGCCGGGAGACGGTCATGCCGGCCGACACGCTTCGCATTGGCGACATCATCATCGTCCGGCCCGCGGAGCGGGTCGCGGCGGACGGCACGGTCGTCCGCGGCGCGTCAAGCGTGGATCAGTCCCCGATCACCGGAGAGTCGATACCCGTGGACGTTGGCCCGGGATCGCTGGTGTTCGCGGGCACCATCAATCAGCGCGGGAGCCTCGAGGTCAGGGTCACCCGCGACCCCGAGGACACGACGATCGCCCGGATCATCGCGCTGGTCGAAGAAGCCCAGGCGGCACAGGCTCCCGCGCAGCGGCTCATCGACCAGTTCGGCCAGATCTACGCGCTCGGTGTGATCGCTGCCGCGACGCTGACCTACGTGGCGCTGACGGGGCATGGCACTCCCGGGACCGTCGCCTTCTATCGTGCGATTACACTGCTCGTGGTCGCGTCCCCGTGCGCGGTGGTCATCTCAACGCCGGCGACCGTGCTGTCGGCGATAGCCAACGCCGCTCGGCACGGCGTTCTCTTCAAAGGCGGCGCGCATCTCGAGCGCCTCGCCCGCGTCGAGACCGTCGTGTTCGACAAGACCGGTACGCTCACCGTGGGGCGGCCGGCCGTGACCGACGTCATCCCATTCTTCGCAGAAAACGCCGCTTCGCTGCTCGCGACGGCCGCGGCGCTGGAGCAACGTTCTGAGCACGCGCTGGGCGATGCGATTGTCGCGGCCTGCCTCGATCGAGGTATCGCACCGTCCCTGCCGGATACGTTCGAGGCCGTCACGGGGCGCGGGGTGCGTGGGACCGTCGCCGGTACGGTCGTGCGCGTCGGGAGCGAGGCCTTCCTGACGGACGAAGGGGTGCCGATTCCGGGGACGGCGCGTGCCGTGCTCACGAGACTTCGCGACGAGGGCAAGACGCCGATTCTCGTGGCGGACGCGCGGCTCCGCGGCGTCATTGCGCTCGCGGACACGGTCCGCCCGCAGGCGGCCGCGACGGTAACGGCACTTAGAACGCTTGGGGTTAAACGTCTCATCGTGCTGTCCGGCGACCATGCGCGCGCGGTCGGCACTGTCGCTGCGGAACTCGGTCTCGATGATGCCCAGGGCGACCTGCTGCCCGCCGACAAGGTACGCGCGATCGAAGTGCTCGAAGAGGCCGGTCCGGTGACGATGGTCGGCGACGGCGTGAATGATGCGCCGGCTTTGGCGGCCGCCTCCGTCGGGATCGCGATGGGCGCGGCCGGTACCGACGCGGCCATGGAGACCGCGGACGTCGTTCTTATGGGCGACGACCTCACCCGGCTCCCCTACGCGATCGGCCTCAGCCGCCAGGCGCGCCGCGTTATCGCCCAAAACCTGGCGTTCGCGTTCACGGTGGTGGGCGTGCTCGTCACCATCGTTCTCGTCACAGGGCTGCGGCTTGCGATCGGGGTCGTGGGCCACGAAGGCAGCACGGTCGTCGTGGTGCTGAACGGGCTACGTCTGCTCGGTTACACGCCAACCCGAACCCGATCCGACCGCGCGCCGGTAGACAAACGCGCTCACCCGGCTCGCCCCCGTGCCGTAGCGCGCTAACGCACCCAATCGCCCGCTTTGGGGGCCGCCGCCCAAAAAGCGGCACGCGGAACTAGTACCCATACGCCAACGGGACGTTGCGGGGGAGTCGAGATCGCGGAAACGCCTGCAAAAACTGGAGCCGGCGCCCGGATTTGAACCGGGGACCTGCGCATTACGAGTGCGCTGCTACAGTCGCCAGCCCTTAGGCCCCGCGAGACGGGTGCTACCACTTTGCCACCACCTACCCCATACCGGGGGCCGCCTAGACGGGGCCCCTCCACGTTGGCCCACTCAGGTTGGAGACGGAAAAACAGCCGATGTAACACAAGATGCGGCCGCTAGCAGAGTCGTAGGTAACTTTCAGGGAAGATCTCTTTTGGCGACTCACGACTGCCGGTACCGGTTGACCACATCCTCGTCGATGGCAACACCCAAGCCCGGCTCGTCCGCGCTGTTCAGCTGCGGGGACGCGCACGGCGCGTAGGGCGACGGCGAGGTGTGCGTAACGGG
>DASQGM010000438.1:0-4900 GCA_035632615.1 bacterium
GCGTCTCGGTTCGCTGCGGGTTTCGACGGCGAGATCATACGCCGGGGCGCACCACGCGGCCGGAAACGCGGGCGCATGCGGAACCTTCGGAGCGTCGATGGTGTGGGCGTCGAGTTCGCATCGCGTCGCCGTTTCGTTCGAGAGCGCGCGATCGGCCCCTGCCCGCCCGGGGCACACGGCGGGCCGGGGCGGGGAGGACGGGCGCGGCGATCCAGGGAATATCACGCCATGTCTTCGACGACCGGCGTCAACGCGTTCCGCGGCGCGTCCCCGCGCGATCTCCGGATGCGGATCCGGCGCGGCGAGTGGGATCGGCCCACGGCCGGCCTCGCCCCCGGGTTCGCGCAGGCGAACCTGGTCGCGTTGCCCCGCGAGCTCGCGTACGACTTCCTGGTATTCTGCCAGCGGAACCCGAAACCGTGCCCCTTGATCGACGTGACCGATCCGGGCTCCCCGGAGCCCGCCATGGCCGCGCCCGGGGCGGATCTCCGGACCGATATCCCGCGCTACCGCATCTATCGTCGTGGCCGGCTCGACGCGGAGGAGACCGAGATCACCCGGTACTGGCGGGACGACCTCGTCGGCTTCCTGTTGGGGTGCTCGTTCACGTTCGAAGGGGCGATGGAGCGCGCCGGGCTGCCGGTGCGCCACGTCCAGGACGGCCGGAACGTGGCCATGTACGTCACGTCCATCCAATGCCGGCCCGCGGGCGCGCTCAGCGGGCCGATGGTCGTGAGCATGCGCCCGCTGCCGCCGGCGGCGGTGCCGCGCGCGGTGCTCGTGACCGGGCGGTACCCGAGGGCGCACGGCGCGCCGGTGCACGTCGGCGACCCGGCGGCGATCGGTGTCCGAGACCTCGCGCGTCCGGAGTTCGGCGATCCGCCGCGGATAGAGCCGGGCGAGGTCCCGGTGTTCTGGGGCTGCGGGGTGACCCCGCAGGCGGTTGCGATGGCGGCAAAGGTCGAGCTGATGATCACCCACGCGCCAGGCCACATGTTTCTCACCGACCTGCTGGACGAAGATCTGGCGACCGGGTGACCGGACGGGCGCGCCCTACGGCGTTTGCTTGACCTCCACCCCGGCGATCCGCTCCCACACCTTCACCACCGCGACCGTGTCCTCGGCGTCGAGCCCCAGGCTTCGGGCGATCGTGTACGTGAACAACGCCCCGGTCGCGGCCGGCACCGGCAAGTTGTGCTCCTGCGCAAGTTCCTGGGCCAGCCGCAGGTCCTTGTGCGCGAGCGCCACCTGAAACGACGGCGCGAACTCGCGCTTGAGGATCCGCGTGCCGCGTGCCTGGATCATCGGCGTGGCCGCGCTGCCGGCGCTCAGTGCGCCGACCAGTTGGGCCGGGTCGAGGCCGGCGCGCACGCCGAGGGACAACGCCTCCGCGAGGATGGCCATCGACGAGAGCGAGATCATGTTGTTGAGGAGCTTCGTGACGTGTCCCGCCGCGATGTCGCCCATGTGCAGGATCGCGCGTCCCATCGCGTCGAGCGCGGGCCGGATGCGGGCGATGTCCTTCGTGGACCCGCCGGCGTAGATCGTCAGGGTGCCCTCGGTGGCGCCGTGGACGCCGCCGGTGATCGGGGCATCGACCATCGCAATGCCGCGCTCGCGAAGCCGGGCGGCCAGCGTCCGCGTCGAAGCCGGCCGGCTCGTTCCCGTGTCCACGAAGATGGCGCCGGGGCCTGCGGTTTCGAGCATCCCCCCGGGCCCGAGGACGGCGGCCTCGACTTCCGCCGAGGTCGGCAGGCACGCGATCACGACCGGGCAGTCCTTGATGAGCGCGGCGAGTGACCCCGCCACGTGCGCGCCCAGCGCCTCGAGCGCGCGCGCCGGTTCGGGCCGGCGGTGAATGAGGATCGTCACGTCGAACCCTTTGCGCACCAAGTTCGCGGCCATGGGCCGGCCCATGGCACCGATGCCGAGAAAGCCGATACGCTCCGTCATGATGGTCCGCCGCGCCCGGATCGGACGGCGGGGCGCCTCCTTGGGTGATGAGCTGATGATGGAAACGTTCGGATCGTCTGAGAGGGCTTCCTCCGGGCGAACACGTATCTGGGTGCAGAGGGGTGGACGAGGAGGGGGTTCGTGGGGCGGACGGTGGATTTCAACAGCGACCTGGGCGAGAGCTTCGGCGCCTACACGATCGGCGCGGACGCCGAGATGATGCCGGTCGTCACGTCGGCGAACGTGGCGTGCGGTTTCCACGGCGGCGACCCGCTCGTCATGGAGCGGACGGTGCGGCTGGCGCGGCAGTACGGGGTCGGGGTCGGCGCGCACCCCGGGTTCCCCGACCTCGCGGGTTTCGGACGCCGCGAGATGCGCTTGTCGCTGGACGAGCTCCGCACGACGTTCATCTATCAGATCGGCGCGCTGTGGGCGTTCGCGCGCGCGCAGGGCGCGTCCCTGCAGCACGTCAAAGGCCACGGCGCGTTGCAGAACATGGCGGCCTACGACGAGGCGCAATCGCGGGCGATCGTCGACGCCATCGCGAGCGTGGACCGCCGTCTGATCGTGGTGGCGTTCTGTGGGTCGGCCCTGGAACGCGTCGCGCGCGAGGCGGGGCTTCGGGTCGCACGGGAGGCGTACGCCGACCGCGGCTATACGCGCAGCGGGGCGCTCGTGAGCCGCAGCCATCCGCGGGCGCTCCTGACGGATCCGGAAGCGGTGGGCCGCCGGGTCGTGCGCATTGCGACCGAGGGCGTGGTCGAGACGGTCGACGGCGGCGAGTTCCGGCTGGAGCCGGACACGTTTTGCTTCCACGGTGACACACCGGGCGCGCCCACCCTGGCGCGGGTGGCGCGCAACGCGCTCACGCAGGCGGGCGTGCAGATAGCGCCGCTCGGACAATGGCTGTCCTAGCCGCGCCGTGCGGGCCGTGGATCGACTGGGGGCGGACGATCGCCTACATCGATCACAACGGGAGCGAGATGGAGCGGGCGCGGCTGCGTGGTATTCTCGGCCGGCCGCGTCCCGACGCGAAGGTGGTGCGGGCGCTCGAGGCCCGTCAAAACGACGACGGCGGGTTCCCCTACGAGTTCGTGCAGGGGCGCGTGTCCACGATTGCCGCGACGGCCACCGCGCTGACCTGGCTCGAGGACCTGCGGCTCTTCGACGGGCCTCACGTCGAGCGCGCGCTGGTGTTCCTGCTCGCGGAGCAGCGGCCGGACGGGTCGTGGGACGAACCGCCGGGGCTCCTCCGGTACGCGCCGCCGCCCCATCTGCTGCCCAGCGATCCCCGGGTGCGCATGGCGTCGACGGCGCTCGTTGGATACTGGCTGGCGCGTGCCGGCGCGCGTGACGACGCCGTCGGGCGGGCCGCGGCGTATCTGCGTGCGCGTCAGGTGCCCGGCGGCCGGTTTGTGGGCTTCCTGCGGACGACGTGGCTGGCGACGGCGTTCCTCCACCTCGTCGAGGGCCCGGGGTCGGACGCCGCGACCCGGGGCCTCGAGGCGCTCGAGGCGGTGGACGATCATCGCTGGTCGCCAGGTGCCCTCGCCGACATGCTCGGGCGTCTCGGCGGAGGCGGCGTGGACGGCGACGCGTCGGTGGTCGTGCGGAGTCTCGAGCGCCTTTGCGTGCTGTGCCAGCCCGACGGGTCGTGGGTGTCGGAAGACGGGGACGCCTACCACGTCGAAGTGACGCTGCAGGCGCTGCGGGCGTTGCTCCACTACGGCGTCGACGCCGACGAGCCGGGGGGAGCAGGCGACGACCTGCCCGAGGCGAACCTTGGAGACGAGGGAATCAGCGGATGAGCGAACAGGTGCTGAAGGAACTGCAGGGAGTGGTGGGGGCGGCGCTCGAGGAGCGCCGCGGGTTGGTCGTGTACTCCCGGCTCGAGCCCGTCGAGATCGACCGGCTCGCGCGCAAGGTCGAGCGGGAGGCGCTCGAGAAGGTGGAGGGCCTGTTGCCGGATGAGACGATCGACCAGCGCGTGCTCGGGTTGCGGAACCGGCTCCAGCGGATGCGGGACGAGCTCGAACAGCTAGGCGAGTTGGGCAACATCCGGGAGCACAGCCGGAGCCTGCAAACCGACGAGATCGTGTGGCAGACGTTCGAGGACGTGGCCTGGATGCTGGGGGTGCAGTAGGCCCCGGCGGGATCAGCGTCGCCGGCCGCCGCGCTTCGCCTCCGTGTTTCGCTTGAGATCGAGCAGCCGTTCCTCGCTCTCCTTCATGAACCTCGTGAGCTTCTCTTCGAACGTGGCTTTCGACCGCGCACGCGCCTGCCGCTCGGCGGGATCCAGCGCCTGCTTGACGGAGAGATCCAACTTGCCCTTGTCGTTGTAGCCGAGCACCTTGACCTTGACGCGCTCCTGTTCCTTCAGGTAGTCGCGTACGTCTTTGACGTAGGTGTCGGCGATTTCGGAGATATGGACGAGACCGCTTTTGCCGTCCTGGAGTTCTACGAACGCGCCGTAGTGGGTGATTTTGACGACAACGCCTTCAAGGACCGTTCCAGCCTCAAGGCTCATACCGGTGAAACCGACCCTCCCAATGAGAGATGCAGAGCGTATTATAGCCCACCCCTCCAAAGGTGTCAACAAACTGCAATGAAACGTGCAACAAACGTGGTTCCGCCGCACGCGCGATCAAAAGAGGGAGGCGCCGGCCCCCCGGGTCCGCCGGACGATGCGGGAGGAAGTCCCTCCGCGGCCCGGCGGGCCTTGACACTGCGCTTCCGGTGTGGTGTTCTATCAAGCAAGCCGCGAGTCCGCGCCGACCGCGTGGCCTTGGGGTGCCGTGACGCCAACCTGACGAGCCGTCGGGTGGCGTTTTTTTGTGCCCCCGAGCGGGCTGGGGCCGGGACGCCTCCGATCCAGAGACTTGGGCGCGTGCGCGGCGACAGGCAGCCACTGCGCCCGTTACGAGGAGGAGGTATCATGACCACGACG
>DASQGM010000439.1:0-8843 GCA_035632615.1 bacterium
CGGAGGCGAGAACACATTCTCGGCGGACACGAACCTCATAGTGCTTCTGCTTACTTGGGGGATAACCTGTGCAAACCTTGTGGGCGAATGTGACGGAAACCCTTGTCCTGCTTGGTTTTGGTCGGGGCGCCCGGACTTGAACCGGGGACCTTCTGCTCCCAAAGCAGACGCGCTACCAAGCTGCGCTACGCCCCGACGATAATGAAGTTGCGGAGCGTGCGCAGCCGCCTTCACCCCCGGCGTCATCGCTCGCCCCCCGCAATTTGGGACTTCGGACCGCCGACATGCGTCCTCGACGCCACCAGTATACACCACTGGCGTGAGTGACCGGCCCGGTTGGACCAGACCAACTAACGTGGAGCCGGGACGACTAGCTCTTGTCGGGTGGAGATGGCTTAGACTCTGGTCTGGTGGACGCCGCGCGTTGTGATCTGGTCGCTTCCGCCTTGGCCGCGGCGATGCGCTCCTCGCGACTCACCTCGGTGACGCCCGCGGGCGGAGTCCCCGCGGACGCAGAGGCCGGCCCGCCGGGGGGAGACGCGACGCTACCGGCCGTCGCGGCAGCCGGTCCGCTCGGCGCCGCGCGAGGAGGCGCTTGCCCGAGAAGTTCTTGTCGCAGGTACTGCTCGACGGCCTGCCGGATCCGATCGAGTTGGCCGGCCTTGCCGGCGACGGCATCCGTGACCCATGCCTTGTCGAGACGGTACGTCACGAGACGCTTGCCCTGAGCGAGGTACACTACGAAGTGCCCGTGACCGTCCTGCAGCACGAGCGTCCGGACGCGCACTCCGAGGCGCTCCGCGACCGGGGTTACCTGGTCCAGCACCCACTTCTGCGACGCTGTCATGGGGCGGTCGGTCAACGTCTCCGCAACCGACCGTCCGGCCAGCGGATCGGTGAAGGCCATGCGGGCTCTCATCCCCATGGCCCAGCGCTTTCTGAACGTCTCGAGAAGCTCATCTTTGGCGGAGGCCAGCGCAACTAGGACGGAAAAGCCCCAGATCGTCAGGATCGCGAACAGGAGCGACCAGTAGGTCAGAAACTTGCTGAGCGTCATCGACGCCCTCCCGAGGATGATTCGTCCGGGGCAACCGCGCCCGCGGTTCCCGAGCACCCCGCCGCGCGCGGCGCGCCGGTAGTCGTATTGGCGCCGGGCGCGCGGCGCTCCTCCCCGGACCCCGCGGCGAACACGGACAGCAGGTACGGCTCCGCCGCGCGCAGCGCACGGGCGCGGTGGCTGATTCTGTTCTTCTCATCGAACGACAACTCCGCCATCGTCCGTCCGTCGGGCATCGCCACGAACAACGGATCGTAGCCAAACCCGCCGCCGCCGCGCGGCGCCCGCGCCACCGTCCCTTCGCAGGTCCCCTCGAATACGCGGGTCTCGCCCCCGGGAAGCGCGATGGCGACCACCGCGCGATAGCGGGCGGTCCGCAGGCCGTCCGGCACGTCTTCGAGCAACTCGAGCATCCGCCGGTTGCGATCGTCATCGGTGGCGTCGTCGCCGAGGAGCCGGCGGGAGTGGGGTCCCGGAGCGCCGTCCAGCGCGTCGACCTCGATCCCGGAGTCGTCCGCGAGGGCCACGAGGCCCGCGGCCGCCGCCGCGGCCGCAGCCTTGCTCGCCGCGTTCTCGGCGTAGGTGGTTCCCCGCTCCGGCAGCTCACCCACCGCGGGATACGCGTCCAGGGTGAGAATCTCGAGGTGAAGGCGCGCGTAGATCGCGCCGATCTCGCGGGCTTTCCCCGCGTTTCGCGTCGCCAGGAGCAGCCGGCCGCGCCTCGGCGGGGAGCCGGACACGGTCACGTCGTCGTGAGCGCGTCCGCGAGGGCGTCCCGCTGCCGGGCGATGAGGGTGACGTTGCCGCGCTCCGCCAGCGCCATCAACGCCGCGGCTTCCTGCTTCGTGAACGGGCCCCCCTCGCCGGTACCCTGCAGTTCCACGAACTTCCCCGATTCTGTCATGACGATGTTCATATCGACACGCGCGCGCGAGTCTTCCTCGTACGTCAGGTCCAGCACCGCAGCGTTGTCGACGATCCCCACGCTCGTGGCCGCGACGAACTCCTTGATGGGAAGCTTCGGAACCGCCCCCGTTCGCTTCAACAGCAGCAACGCGTCCACAAGCGCCACGAACGCGCCGGTGATCGCGGCGGTGCGCGTGCCGCCGTCGGCCTGCAGCACGTCGCAGTCGATCTGAACCGTCCGTTCCCCGAGCCTCCCCAGATCCACCGCCGCGCGCAGAGACCGTCCGATGAGACGCTGGATCTCGTGGGTGCGGCCCCCGATGCGGCCGGTCGTCGCGTCGCGGGGGCTCCTGTCGTGGGTCGCGCGCGGGAGCATCCCGTATTCGGCCGTGACCCAGCCCTGACCGCTGCCGCGCATGAACGGCGGTACCCTCTCTTCCAGGCTGGCCGTGCAGATGAGGCGGGTGTCGCCCAGCTGGACCAACACCGACCCCTCCGCGTACTTGTTGTACTTCCGAGTCAGCACCAGAGGCCGGAGCTCGTCCGCACCCCGACCGTCGCGACGCGCCATCGTGGGCTCCTTCGAGAGGGATGGATCGCGCGTACCTTCGCGGCGGCGCGTGAACGCTCCTCCGGCGGTCGCCGCGCGCCGCCGTGGCCCGGCCTCGATCGCTGTCAGTGAGACGTCACCTGGGACTGCTCAGCCAGGAACTTCTCGATTCCGCGGGCGATCGCCTCAGCGATCCGCAACTCGACCGCCGGATCGCGGAGCATCGCTTCCTCCTTGGGGTTGCTGATGAACGCGGTCTCGACCAGGATCGCGGGCATCTGCGTGTTCACGATCACGTAGAATCGCGCGGTCTGCAATCCCCGGTCCTGTTCGCCGAGCGCCCGCGTCACCTCGGCCTGCACGAACTCGGCCAACGCGCGGCTCTGAGGTGTGTAGTAGTACGTGGTCGTGCCCTGCACGGCGGGATCGGCACTGGCGTTCGCGTGGATGCTCACGAACACGATACCGCCGTAGCGTTGCGCCAGGTCCGGACGGTCCTCGAGCGCGACGGTCGTGTTGTCCGTGCGCGTCAGCACCGTGTGGGTCCCCTGGCGTTCGAGCGCATCTTTCACCATGCGACCGATGTTGAGCGCGATGTCCGCTTCATGCGTGCCTTTCGGGCCGATCGCGCCCGAGTCGTCCCCGCCGTGGCCGGGATCGATGATCACCGCAGGCGGCTGCGGACCCACCCGCCCCGCGTCGGCGAACCCGATCAGGACCGTCCGTCCGCCGTCAGCGGCCGTCACCGTGTACGCGATCTTCCGGTTCAGATGCACCAGCACGCGCGTCACGTTCGGATGCAGCCCGAACTGCGAGACGACGACGTTGCGAATGCCGCCGCTGCCGATCTCGACGTCGGTCCGCCGATCGCGAAACACCCCGTCGGCGATGTCGATCGCGAGGCGGTCGGGGTACGTCCACTGGTGCACCGTCACCGTGGCGCGCTGAGACGCCCGGATCACGAGCTGTCCGGCGGCGTCGTCGTATGTCACCGACTGCACGTGGAACGCCCCGGGGCCGTCGGCAAACTCGGGGAGCGCCGGCAACGCGACCGGCTCGGGCGTGCCCGCGCTGTCGTTCGTCGACACCTGCCCCGAGCCGGAGACGCCCACGTTGCCCGACCCCGCAGAACCTACGGCAGCGCCGCCCGGCGCCGCCGCCCCGCCCGACGCCGGTGGCACCGGCCCTTGGGCGCCGTGTCCGACCTGCCCGGTCCCCGCGGCCGCACCGCTCGGCGGGGCGCCCATCGAGGCGGCCGCGGGTGGTGCCGGCGCCGCGGGCGTCGGAGCGGACGCGTTCGCAACCGGGGACCCGACTGCCCCCAGCGCAAGCGTCACCGTGCCCGGACTCGTCGCGATCTGAAACGGCAGGGGACGGGCGAGATCGAAGACGAGCCGCGTCACGTAGGGTCGCACGTGAAACTGGGCGGTCCGTACCCCGATCACCGGCCCCGACCCGATCGCGGCATCAGGGGTCTTCAACCGGATGACGGCGCTTTGCAGATCGACCACGAGCCGCTCCGGCCCGTGCAACACGCCGCCGGCGGCCCGCACGGGCCCGGTCGCCGACACCGTCACGGTCAGACCGTCCGCGTCGCCGCGCCAGACGAGCCCCGTGACCTGAGAGACCGCGTCGAGCGTCCCGTCCTCATCGTGCTGCTTCACGTACGCGCCGAGGCCGCGCAACACCGCCGCCACCGGCCCAACCACCATGCCGCCTTGCAGCGAGGGGGCCACCGGCAGATCCCAGCGGGAATCGCCCGCGGTGACGGTCGTTTGCCCGACGACGAGCCGGAGTGTCGTACCGGAGAGGCCCCGGACGACGAGCGCCTGCGCCGGCGCATCCCACTGCGCCGACGCACCGAAGGCCTGGACGATCGGGGCGAGCGGCGCCAGCACGACCCCGCCGCGTACCTCGGCCGGCGCGGGGAGCGGCACCGCCACATCGTTCACGATGACGCGAACCGGCGCGGTCTGAGCCGACGCGACGTGGGGACCCGCGAACACGAGCGACGCGAAAGCGAGAGCGGCCCACCACAGCTTCATGCGGTCCTCCGACGAAAAGTGCGATCTGAGCGGCCTGCCGCGGAGCGCCCTATTCGCGCCGGGCCTTGGAATTCCTGCGGGCACCGGACGCCGGGCCGGGCGAGCACGATCGACGAGCCGCGGCCGCGCGCCTCAGAGCAGGCGCCGCGGATCGAGCGCGTCGCGCAACCCGTCCCCCACGTAGTTGATGGACAGCACGGCGAGGCAGATCATCAATCCGGGGAAGATCGCCATGTGCGGCGCCATGTCGAGGTAGTTCTGCGCATCGTTCAGCAGGCGGCCCCAGGTCGGGATATCCGGCGGGAACCCGAGCCCCAGGAACGACAGCGTGGACTCCGCGATGATCGCGGAGCCCACCGACAGCGTCGCCGAGACGATCACCGGGCTCAGCACGTTCGGCAGGATGTGCCGGAAGATCTGGGAGAGCGTCCCGACGCCGAGGCTGCGGGCAGCCTCCATGAACTCCTTTTCCTTGACCGCGAGAAAACCCGCACGGACGAGCCGCGCCGTGGGCATCCAGTTCAACCCGCCGATCACGCCGACGATCAGCCAGAAGATGCCGAACTGCGGTCCGAAGGTCCGCGCCAACATGTCGCGGTACAGGTAGATGACGAGCAGCAGGAGCGGCAGCGACGGCAGCGAGATGAACACGTCGGTGATCCGCATGAGCACGTGGTCCGTGGTCCGCCCGAAGAACCCGGAGATCGCCCCCACCAGGGTGCCGACCGTCACCGACATCAGCATCGCGGCGATGCCCACGGCGATCGAGATCCGCCCGCCGTACAACACCCGCGCCAGCATGTCCTGGCCGAGATCGTTCGTGCCGAGCGGGTGCGCCGCCGACGGCGGCGCCATCGACGCGTGAAAGTCGATCGTGTTGATCCCGACGTGGTAGACGACGGGACCGACCAGCGTCCCGACGACGAGAAGGAGGAACACGGCGCCGCCCGCCATCGCCAGGCGGTGCCGCCGGAACCGCCGCCACGCGTCTCCCCACATCGTCCGAGCGGGACGCGGCCGGCTGGCGACGACGGTGCGCGAGGCGGTGGCGGCGGAGACGCCCGCGACCCGGTCGGGGCGCGCGCTAGCCATACCTGATCCTTGGGTCCAGGAGACCGTACGCAACGTCGGCCACGATGTTGAACAGCACCACGAGGATCGCGTAGACGAACGTGATCGCCATCACGACCGGCGTGTCGCTGTTCTGGATCGACGCGATCAGGAGCGATCCGATCCCGGGGACGCGGAAGATCTGCTCGGTGATCACCGCACCGACGAACACCGCGGGCAGGCCGAGCGCCAGGAGCGTCACGACCGGGATGAGGCCGTTGCGAAGCACGTGACGGATGATGACCTTGCGATGCGCCAGCCCCTTCGCGCGCGCGGTGCGGACGTAGTCCTGTCCCACGTTGTCGAGCATCGAAGACCGCACGAACCGCACCAGCGCCGCGGAGTTGAACAACGCCAGCACGCCGACGGGCATCAGCGCCTGCTTCACCATGACGACCGGATCCGTCACCTGCACGTTATAGATGAACGGCAGCCATCGCAACCGTACGCTGAAGACGATGATGAACAGGACCCCGGTGAAGAACGTCGGCAGAGAGAACCCGATGAACGCAAACGTGGTCGCGAGCTGGTCGAACAGCGAGTATTGCTTCACCGCCGAGAGGACGCCGATCGGGATCGCGAGACAGACCGCGACCAGGTACGACGAGCCCACGACCCACAGGTCCGTGGGAAGGCGCTGCAGGATAAGCCGATCGACCGGCACGCGGCTCGCAAACGAGTATCCCCAGTCCCCGTGCAGGAACGACGTCGCCCACTTCACGTACCGGATCGGCACGGACTGGTCGAGCCCGAGCTGGTGACGGATGTTCATGCGCACCTCGGGCGGGATGTCGGGGTTCGCCGCGAACTGCCCGAGGGGATCCCCGGGCGCAAGCGCCAGGATGCCGAACACCACCATGCTGATCAGGACCAGCGTGGGGATCGACGAGAGCAGCCGCCGCCCGATGTACCGCGTCATCCCGGCGTCACGCGCGTGTGGGGTTCGCCTCCCGGGCTACGCCTTCCGCCGCCAGTCGGCGATGTTGCGGGTCGCGCTGTCAAACGGCGACAGGTTCTGCCCGACGTCCAGGCTGTTGACGTGCGAGTCCACGGACTTCCGGTCGATCAACGGAATCGACACCGCCTGATCGACGACGCGGTCGTTCATCTTGATCCACAGGTCCGCGTTCTTCTTTGGGTCGAGCTCGACCTGCGCCTGGTCGTACCAGGCGTTGAAGTCTTTGTCCACCCACCGCGTGATGTCGAGGCCGGACCAGTCGTTTTCCTTCTGCGCGATCGTCTTGGCGGGGTCGCCACTGTAGAACCGGCCCATATACGACGCCGGGAACGGGGAGCCGAACGTCGACGTGAACATCTCGACGTCCGTGTAGAAATGCGCGTAGGTGTCGTTGTTGCCGGGGGAACTGCTGAAGAACACGCCGGCATCGACCGACTTGAGCGTCGTGCCGACACCGATCTGTGCCCAGCCGGCCTTCACGATCTCCTGTTCCTTCTGGCGCAGGCTGTTGACGCTCGTCTGGTACGATACCTGCATCTTGACGCCGCCCTTTTGACGAATGCCGTCCGGCCCCTTCTGCCACCCGGCTTCGTCGAGCAGCTGGTTCGCGCGCGCGATGTCGAACGCCATCTTGGTGTTTTTCGACGCCAGGCTCGTCGGCGTCGTCAGGATGTTCGCCGTCGCATCTCCCTCGAGGCCGTACAGTTCCTTTGCGATCGTCGCGCGATCCGCCGCAAGCGCGAGCGCCTGCCGCACTTTGAGATCCGTCAGGAATGGGTGCGGCGCCTTCACGGACGACCGCTGGCCGTCGACCTCCTTGCTCGGATCGGTGAAGTTGCAGTAGATCTGCTCGACGCCGCCGCCGGCGCCGGTGAGGAGCTGCCCCTTGCCTTCGGCGATCATGTGCTGCAGCACCGGCCACTCGACCTGAAGGTTCCATGAGTAGTCGTACTCAGTGGTCTCGAACACCGCGCGAGCCGCCGACGTCGCGTCGCCGCCGCCCTTCATCTGGACCTGGCTGAACGCGGGCTTGTTGGGGTCACGGTAGTTCGGATTGACAGAGTACACCACGAGGTCGCCCGGCCGGAAGCTCTCCACCACGTACGGCCCGGTGCCGAACGACTTCAGGTTGAACGGCGCGTTTCGCGCGTTGCTCCCCACGTACGCGTCGAGCGCGTGCCGCGGCAGGACCTGCCCCTGTTCTCCGACGAACGGCAGGTACCACGCCGGGGTGGGCGCTTTGAACGTGATCTTCACCGTCACCGGGTTGACGGGCTCCACCTTCGCCACGTTGACGTATGTCCCGTACGTCGTCGCGGCGGTCTGTTTGTTGGCGATGAATTGGAACGTGAACACAACGTCGTCGGCCGTGAACGGCCGCCCGTCGGCCCACTTCACGCCCGACCTCAGCTTGTAGATGACCGACTTGCCGTCAGCCGCGACCTGGCCGTTCGCGCGGGACGGCACCTCGGCCGCCAGCACCGGCGTGAAGACGCCGGCCGCGTTCACCGTGAGGAGCGGCTCGCAGCAGATCCGGGCCGCGTGAAAGTCCTTCGTGCCCTGCGCCAAGTGGGGGTTTAAGATCGTGGGGGCCTGCCAGTAGAGCAACTTGAGTACGCCACTCGACCCTCGCCCGCCGGCGGCCGCGGCCCGCGCCGGTTGCGCGGTCGCCGCGGCGAGTACGGAGCTGATCCCGCCCGCCGACATCCCGAGCGCCATGAGCCGGACGATGGCTTCGCGCCGGCTGAGCCGATGGTTTCGGAGGTCACGGCGGAGCAGGCTGAGATCCTTTTGGCCCATCCTTGTCACCCCTTTGCCTATTTTGGAAACGGTCGCCGCGTGTCCTTAGCAACGCGTCCCGCATATCTTACGCGTCGGTGTGCCACGGAGTTCGAGGTGTTACTAAGGACTCCTGCGGGACGCACCGGGACCCCCCCCAAACGCGAAACAGGGGTCGCCTCGACCGATGCACCCCGGCCGACACCGGCCCCTGTTCCACACGTCTCCTGATCCCAGCGCTACACGCGGGCGCCGCTCCTATGCCTTCCGTCGCCAGTCGGCGATGTTCCACGTCTCGTCGTCGAACGGGCTCATGTTCGGTCCCGTGTCGAGCGTGTTCGCGCGGGCGGAGACGAGCTTCCGGTTGATCAGGGGAATGGCCACCGCCTGCTCGACCACCCGGTCGTTCATCTTCACCCACAGATCGACCGCCTTCTT
>DASQGM010000440.1:0-1944 GCA_035632615.1 bacterium
TTCTGGAGGTGGCGGCGTGCTCGCCGTTGAGCGACTGTCGCGCGACTTCGGGGGCCTCCGCGCGCTCGACGATGTCTCGGTCGCCGTCCGCGACGGCGAGATCCTCGGGCTGATCGGACCGAACGGCGCGGGCAAGACGACGTTCTTCAACATCGTCACTGGGTTTTTGCCTCCTACCGAGGGCCGCGTGCGGTTCCGCGGCGAGGAGATCACGCGCTGGCCCGCCGATCGGGTGACGGAGCGGGGGATCGCGCGGACGTTTCAAAACATCCGCCTGTTCCGGGAGATGCCGGCGCTCGAGAACGTCGTCGTCGGCGAGCACGTGCGCACCCGCGCGACGCTGCTGGACGCCCTCGTGTGTACGCGCACTTACCGCGTCGAAGAATCTGCGGGCCGCGAGCGCGCCCGCGCGCTGCTCGTGCTCGTCGGGCTGGCCGGCAGGGAGGCGACGCCGGCGGGCGCGCTCGCCTATGGTGACCAGCGGCGCCTGGAGATCGCGCGCGCGCTGGCGACCCGCCCGAGGCTCCTCCTGCTCGACGAGCCGGCCGCCGGCATGAACCCGGCGGAGACGCGGGCGCTGATGGGGCTCATCCGACGCTTGCGCGACGAGCTCGGTCTGACGATCCTGCTGATCGAGCACGACATGAAGCTTGTGATGGGCGTCTGCGATCGCATCGCGGTGCTGAACTTCGGGCGCAAGATCGCCGAGGGGACCACGGAGGAGGTGCGGCGCGACCCCGCCGTGATCGAAGCTTACCTCGGACGCCGCGCCGAGCGGCCGGCGCGGGTTCCGGCGGGTTCCGGCGACACCATTCTCGCGGTTCAGGACCTGTGCGCCGGCTACGGACAGGCGGACGTCCTCCACGGGGTGTCCCTCGACGTGCGCGCCGGTCAGATCGCCACCCTGATCGGCGCCAACGGCGCCGGGAAGTCCACGCTGCTCCGTACGATCTCCGGGCTGTTGCGGCCGCGGACCGGGCAGATCTACCTGGGTCGTGTCTCCATCGGCGGCGCGCCGCCCGATCGCATCGTCGCCCTCGGCGTCGCGCACATTCCCGAGGGGCGGCAGGTCCTGGCCCGCCTGACCGTCGAGGAGAACCTGCGCGCGGGCGCGTATGCGCGGCACGACCGGGAGATCGAGCGCGATCTCGCGGCGCTGGTGGAACGGTTTCCCGTGCTGCGGGAGCGCCGGGCGCAGCCCGCGGGGACGCTCTCGGGAGGCGAGCAGCAGATGCTCGCGATCGCGCGAGGCCTCATGGCCCGGCCGCGCCTGTTGATGCTCGACGAGCCTTCCCTCGGGCTGGCCCCGCGGATCGTCGAGCGCATCTTCGACGTCGTGCGCGAGGTCCAGGCCGGCGGCGTCCCGATTCTCCTCGTCGAGCAGAACGCGCAGTTGGCGCTCGAGACCGCGCATTGGGGGTACGTGCTCGAGTCTGGGCGAATCGCAACGCAGGGCCGCGCGGACCACCTGCTCGGCGATGCGGCGGTTCAACGGGCGTATCTAGGCTAGTTCGCCATGAAAAACGTCGTCGCAAACCACGCGCATGATCGACGTGGCCGACCCGGAGAGCACGCACGCCCATGATGCCTACCATTGCTTGCTCCGAGCCGGGGTGTGGACGATGGCCGAGCTCGGGTGCACGTTGGTCGGGCTCCTCGTGCCGCGGCTCGCGCCGGCCGGGGTGCTGCGGGTGGATCTCGATGACACCTTGTTCCACACGGCACCGGGAGGCTCTTCAACGTTCCGGCCACTCGCGACTACTGACACGGTCCGTCGGACGACCCAGTCACAAACCGGTGGTCCGGTACAAGAGTTTCCGCTACCAGGCTCGCAGCTGGAAGACGGCACGGCGGGTGGTCGCGAAGATCGAGTTTCACTTAGTGGGGAACTGTTTCCCCGGGTGGGATTCATCGTGACGACTCTCTGGAGACGGACAGTCGGGC
>DASQGM010000441.1:0-4723 GCA_035632615.1 bacterium
CGTTTGGGATGCCGCGCCGGACGGCGTCCGGCGTGGACTACAACCCCATGCTCCTCTTGCTCGCGGTGCTCGAGAAGCGTGCCGGGCTGCACCTCGGTGCATGCGACGTGTACGTCAGCGTCGCGGGTGGCGTGCGTGTGGACGAGCCGGCGGCGGATCTGGGCGTGGCCTGCGCCGTCGCGGGAAGCCATCGCGACCGCGCCGTGGACGGGTCCACCGCGGTCGTTGGCGAGGTGGGGCTCGGGGGCGAGATCCGCGCGGTCAGTCAGATCGGCCGGAGGGTCGCCGAGGCGGCGAAGCTGGGGTTCCGCCGGGTGGTGCTTCCGCACGCCAACCTCGCCGGCATGGACGCGGACGAGACGGCCGGGGTCGAGCTCGTGGGCGTGGAACGGATCGGTCAGGCGCTGGAGCTGTTGCTGGGCTGACGGCGGGCGCCGCGCGTTCGGGCGGCCGCCCTACTTGAGCGTGAAGATGCCGAGGCTCTTGACCCGGCTGTGTTCTTTCTTCTGGATCGCGTCCAGATCGAGGGTCAGGATGCTGCACAGCGCCGCCGTGTAAAACAGCGCCGATCCGATCTCCGTTTCGACCGCCTCGCGGCACCGTTCGCACAGCGCCCCGGACAGGTGCGTGTCCAGATAGGCCCGGACCTCGGAGAGGCTCAGATCGGTCGGGAACTGCTGCTTCGCCGCGTTGACGGTCACGCATCCGCAGCTCGTCACGGCCTTGGCGACGGCGCGGCTGACACGCGCGGTGGATTCCTGAAGCTTGCTGAGCACGTCGAGGATGCTGCGGTGGCGGATCAAGTACTCGTCCACCTGTTCCTGGAACCGCGGCCGAGTTTCCTTCATCACCGGTACACCCCCCCTGGTCGAACGGCCCCATTATGCGGCGGCGTCGCCCCAGTGTCAAGCAAACCGGCGGGTATCTCACGGCGCGTGCGGTGTCGATGCGCGTGGTACCCCGCGCGCTGCGGGCCGTGATATAATGGGGGCCGCGCGATCCAATCCTCGGGCTGCCCGTCGCGCCCCGTGCGCCGATGTTGTGGGCGGGCGCCGGTGAGCGGCCCGTTCACTGTTCGCGACGTTGTGCGTGGTGATCGATTGTCGGATGACCCTGATGAGCTCGAAGCGTGTATGAGGAACGGCGTGACGCGGTGAGCCTCCTCCCGGCTGTGGTCGGCGCGGTCGTGCCGGCGGCGGGGCGCGGCGAGCGCTTCCGCGGTGCCGTCCCGAAGTCCCTCGTGCCCCTGCACGGTCGTCCCCTCGTGCAGTACGCGCTCGAGACGGTGCATCGCGTCGAAGAGGTCGTCGCCATCGTCGTGGTCGGACCCGCCTACGCCCTCGATGCAGTGCGGGAACTTGTGGCGAGCGCGCGCCTGGACAAGGTCACGGCAGTGGTTCCCGGCGGCGCGGACCGGCAGGCGTCGGTGGCCAGGGGCCTCGAGGCGCTGCCCGGTGCGGCGGACTTGGTGCTCGTGCACGATGGCGCCCGTCCGTGCGCGACGCCGTCGCTCGTTCGCGCCGTCGCGGCCGCGGCCGCCACGGCGGGTGCGGCGACGGCGGCCGTGGCGGTCGAGGAGACGATCAAGCGGGGGCAGGAGGGGTGGGTCGCGTCCACGTTGGACCGCTCACAACTGTACCGCATTCAGACGCCGCAGGCGTTTCACCGCGCGCTGCTTGAGCGCGCGCACCGCGAGGCCGCCCGCGCGGGGTTTCACGGGACCGACGATGCGGCGCTCGTCGAGCGGCTCGGCCACCCGGTTCGGCTCGTCGCGGGCGAGCCGGCGAATCTCAAAGTCACCGTGCCCGAGGACCTCGCCGTGGCGGAGGCGCTGCTGCGTCGTGCAGGGGCGCCCGCGCAGACCGTGCGAGTCGGGTTGGGATTCGACACCCACCGGTTCGTGGAGGGGCGGCCGCTCATGCTCGGCGGCGTCGAGATCCCGTGGGCCCGGGGCCTCGCAGGGTGGTCGGACGCGGACGTCGTGGTGCACGCGATCATGGACGCGCTGCTGGGCGCCGCCGGCTGCGGCGACATCGGGCAACACTTTCCGCCTGGCGATCCGGCGTATGCGGGCGCGGACAGCCTGGCGCTGCTCGGGCGCGTGCGAGACCTGCTCGCCGCCCGCGGGTGGCGTGCCGCCCACGTCGACGTCGTCGTGATGGCGGAGGCTCCGCGGCTGGCGCCGCACGTCCCCGCGATGCGTGCGGCGATCAGCGGGGTGCTCGGCCTCGACGCGGATGCCGTGAATCTCAAGGCCACGACGCTGGAGGGGATGGGCGCCCTGGGACGCGAAGAGGGGATCGCGGCGCAGGCGGTGGCGACCCTCGCGCCGATGGCGGCCGGCGGCCAGGCCGGGTGATGGAGTCGGAGCGTGCGTCTCGGATCCAAGCGCCCCGGCGACCGGCGCGCGTCCGAGAGAAGTATCCCCGGAGCGCGCATCTGATTCTGATCGAGCGTTGTGCCGTCTGCGAGTCGGTGGTGGTCGAACTCGAGCCCGGAACCCGCCGCCCGGAACCGGCCGGCTTCTGGCGGGGAACCAGGTTTCACGGCATCGTTCGGATCCTGGAGCGCCGCTCGGAGCTCGGAACCAGCTACCTCCGCGTGCTCGCCGATCGTGGGTGCTATGATCTCCGGCGGGTGACGGCCGCGGACCCAGAGACGTGGCGGTCCGAAGGCCGGTGGGAGCTCGTCGCGGAACTCACCGCGATTCCGCTCAGGCGCCGCTCGCCGTGAGCGGCTGGAGGGTGCGATGGCGCTCAGGATCTACAACACGCTGACCCGCCGCAAGGAGGAGTTCGTCCCGCTCGTCGCGGGCCGCGTGGCGATGTACGTGTGCGGGCCCAACCTGTACGGGCCGTCGCACGTCGGGCACGCGATGTCCTTCCTGGTGTTCGACGTGATCCACCGGTACCTCGAATACCGCGGTTACCGCGTCACCCACGTGCAGAACTTCACCGACGTCGAGGACCGCATTATCGAGACGGCGCGGCAAGAGGGGACCACGATTCAGGCGCTCGCGGTGCGGTACATCGACCGGTTCCTCCGAGAGATGGACGGGCTCGGGATCCGACGCGCGGACCACTACCCGCGCGCGACCGAGACCATTCCGAAGATGATCGAGATCATTCAAGGCCTCGAGCAGCGCGGCCTGGCGTACGCTGTGGACGGAGACGTGTTCTTCCGGGTCGCAGCGTTTCCGAACTACGGCCGTCTCTCCGGACGGTCGCTCGATGAGATGCAGGCGGGCGCGCGGATCGAGGTCGATCCTCGCAAGGAGCACCCCATGGACTTCGTGCTCTGGAAGGCCGCGAAGCCGGACGAGCCCGCGTGGGACAGCCCCTGGGGCGCCGGGCGGCCCGGATGGCATATCGAGTGCTCGGCGATGTCGATCTCGCTCCTCGGGCCGCAGCTCGATATCCACGGCGGTGGACAGGACGTGGTGTTCCCTCACCACGAAAACGAGATCGCGCAGTCGGAAGGATACACCGGCACACATCCGTTCGTCCGCTACTGGGTTCACAACGGGCTCCTCCGGCTGACGGCCGACGAGGAGAAGATGACCCGCCACCTCGGCAACATCGTGTCGATCCGCGAGGCGCTCCAGCGCTTCCATCCTGACACGATCCGTGTGTTCGTGTTGTCGTCGCACTACCGCAGTCCCACGTTGTGGAGCGGCGAGGCGCTCGAAGCGGCGACGCGCGGGGCGGAGCGTCTGCGCACCGCGCTCGAGAACGCGGACGATCTGCTCGCCGCTCCCCCATCATCGGGCGGCGCGCCGCGGGACGGCTCCTCCGCGGAGTCGGACCGGGTGTTTGCGGAGCTCGGCGCCGCGCTCGGCGCGGGACCGGACGCGATCCGCGGACGGTTCGAGGCCGCGATGGACGACGACTTCAACTCGCCGGGCGGGCTCGCGGCGCTGTTCGATCTCGCGAGTGCGATCAACCGGGCCGTGGACGCCGCGGTCAAGCGCCGTGTCGCGCTCGGGCCAGACCGGCGGGCGGCGCTCGGCGGCGGGGTCGCACTGCTGCGCGAGCTCGGGGTCGTCCTTGGCCTGCGCCTCGTCGCGACCGCGACCCCGGTGCAGGCGGCGGCCCTCTACCGGTTCGCGCAGGAGTTGGCGCAGGAGCGCCCCGATCTGTTCGACCCTGCGCGACTCGGCGCCGTTCCGGCGCCCGCCCCGGTGCGGGACGATGGTGCCGACTCCGGCGGTGCGCCGGGTCTGGCGGCCGACGCCGTGTTTCAGCCGCTCGTGGAGCTGGTCGCCGAGGGGCGCATGCGCGCCCGGCAGGCGAAGGACTGGGCGACCGGCGACCGCGTGCGCGCGCGCCTCGCAGAACTCGGCGTGCTGCTCGAGGACACGCCGGGTGGGTTCAAGTGGCGGGTGCGCTGAAGCCGTCCAAGCGGCCGGACGACAACGTCCTGTTGGGTCCTCACGCGGTGCTCGAAGCGCTGCGGGCGGGTCGGCCGATTTCGCGTGTGCTCCTGTCCGGCGGGTCGCACGTGCGCGGACCGCTCGAGGAGATCGTGCGGGAGGCGCGCGCCAGGCACGTGCCCGTGCAGTCCGTGGATCGGCGGCGGCTCGACCTGCTCGGGCGCGGTGTCCGGCATCAGGGCGTGGCTGCGATCGCCGCGGAGCAGGCGCTCGTGGACCTCGAGGCGGTGCTCGCGCGCGCGCGCGCGCGCGGGGAAGCGCCGTTTCTGATCGCGCTTGACGGCGTCGAGG
>DASQGM010000442.1:0-4395 GCA_035632615.1 bacterium
CGGCGAACTCGAACACCGCACGCGCGATGCCCACGATCGCGTCGACGGCGGCGAGCGGCGTTTCGCGCGCGGCCAGCACCGGCCCCTGCTCGATGTGCAACTCCAAGTACGCGGCCATCGGCATGGGCATCGCGCGGCGGGGCAGGCCCGTGTCGAAGGCGCGAAGGGCGTCCGCCGCCGACCGCCCCGCGGCATCGTGCAGCCCCTCCAGGGCCGGCGCCCGGCCCACGACGCCCAACGAGCCGAGACACCCCACCCCGTACGAGGTCCCCTCTTCCTCGGCGAACCCGATGAGCAGCAGGGTATGCTTTGGCCGGACCCCCCCTCGCGCAGCGCTGCCGCCGCTTCCACGGCCGCGAGCACCCCGAGCGCCCCGTCGAACTTCCCGCCGTTCGGCACGGTGTCGAGGTGCGAACCGGCGGCGATCGGGGGCAGCGAGCCCGCCTCGCCCGGCACGACGCCGAACAGGTTTCCCCACACGTCCACGGCCGGCTCGGCCCCGGCCTCGCGCATCCACCGCGCGACGCGCTGCACCGCGGCCGCGTGCTCTGTGCTGTAGGAGAACCGGCTGACGCCTCCCTCGGGCGTCCGGCCGATCTCGGCCAGCTCGGTCAGGCGCGTGCGCAGCCGCTCCCCGTTGATCCGCACTGCCACGTCACGTCCCTCCACGTCCCAGCAATTGTGCCGCGCGACGCGACGGCGCCGCCACAACGGCGCGCGGTCCACACCACCATGATACCGGCGACCCGGGGGCAGAGACAAGCCCGGGCCGACGCGCGGGCATCAGCGCGTGCGGGGATCCCAGATCTCTCGGAGACCGTCGCCGGCGACGTTCAGCGCGAACACGGTGAGCGCGATCGCGATCCCGGGCCAGAACGACAACCAAGGCGCCTGCGTGAGGTACTGCTGCGCGGCGTTGAGCATCGAGCCCCAGGAGGGCGTGGGCGGCTGCGTGCCGAGGCCGAGGAAGCTCAGCGTCGCCTCGGTGATGATCGCCCCGCCGATGTTCAACGAGCCCTGCACCACAATCGGCGCGAGGCTGTTCGGCAGAAGGTGCCGCCAGATAATCCGGCGGTCCCACGCGCCGAGCGCACGCACGGCCTCGACGTACTCGCGCTCCCGCTGCTGCAGCACCTCGGCGCGCATGAGGCGCATGAACACGGGTGCCAGCACCACGGCGATCGCGATGATCGCATGGCCGAGGCCGGGGCCCAACACGGCCGCGACCGCCAACGCCAGGATGAGCGGAGGGAACGCGAGCATCGCGTCCGTCAACCGCATCAGCACGTCGCCGAGCCTCCCGCGATAGTAGCCGGCCGCGAGCCCGAGCGGCAACCCCGCCGCGACCGCGAGGCCGACCGAAACGATGCCCGCCTCGAGCGACGCGCGCGCGCCGAAGATCACCCGGCTCAGCACGTCGCGCCCCAGCTCGTCTGTTCCGAGCAGGTGCCGCACACTCGGTGGCTGCAGGTAGGCGGTGAAATCGGTCTTGATCGGCGACACTGGAGCGACCCACGGCGCAAACACCGCGAGGCCCATGATCACCAGAAACACGACAAACCCGGCCGCCGCGAGACGGTTTCGCGCGAACCGCCGGACGAGGTACCGCGCCCCGCGCGGAGCACCTCGACTGGGTGCCGCCTCGCGGAGGGTCCCGCGTACCGCGACGCTCACGACCGTCCCCCGGCGAGCTTGATGCGCGGATCGATGAGGGAGTAGACGATGTCGACCAGCAGGTTGATCAGCAGAATCGCCAGCGCGCTGAACAACACGACGCCTTCGAGCATCGGGTAGTCCCGACCGTAGATCGAGTTCACCGCGAGCTGCCCCAGTCCCGGAACGGCGAAGATCGTCTCTGTGATCACGGCTCCGCCGAGCAGCGTCCCCATCTGGATACCCATCACGGTGATCACGGGGATCACCGCGTTGCGCAGCGCGTGCCGAACCACGACGACCCGACCTTCGAGCCCCTTCGCCTTGGCCGTCCGTACGAAATCCGCGCTCAGGACCTCGATCATGCTGCTGCGTAGCTGCCGCATCACCACCGCGGCGAGCGCCAGGCCGAGCACGCACGCGGGCATGACGAGCGCCCGCAGGTTACGCACGGCGTCCTCCGTGAGCGGGGCCCACCCCGACGCGGGGAGCCAGTGCAGGTGCACCGCGAACAGATAGATGAGCATGATCCCGAGCCAGAAGTTGGGGATGCTGAGCCCCGCGAGCGCCGCCGACGACGCGCCGTAGTCGGCGACCGTGCGCTGCCGCCACGCGGCGATGACGCCGGCCGGGATTGCGATCGTCCACGCCACGAGCAGCGACGCCGCCGTCAACTCGCCGGTGACAGGGATCTTGTCGAGGACGGTGGCGAGCACGGGCCGGTGGTCCTTGAAGGAGTACCCGAAGTTGCCGTGGAGCATGCCACCGACCCATCGCAGGTACTGGACGTACACCGGCCGGTCGAGTCCCAACTCGTGACGCAGCACAGCGACGGCCTCCGGCGGCGCCTCCTCGCCAAGGAAGAGGCGGGCCGCGTCCCCCGGGATCAGGTTGATGAGCACGAAGATGATGACGCTGACGAAGAACAACACGGGAATCATCGTGAGGAACCGGCGGAGGATAAAACGGATCATGGCCCGCGCCACACCGGCGGCCGGGCGGAGGCTCTCCCCGCCCGGCTGCCCGGCCTCAGGACGCCAGCGACACGGTGTGGAAGCGCATCATGCCGTCCGGCACATGCACGTATCCGCGCACCTTACTGGACAGCAGCTTGTACTCCCTGGGGAAGTACAGCCAGACGTACGGCATGTCGTCGGCGAGGATCTGCGTCACCTGGTCGTAGGCACGGCGACGCTGGCCCATATCTTGGAGGACGCGGGCGGCGTCGAGCAGGGTCTGCACCTGGGGATTCGTGTACCCCGCG
Source organism: bacterium (assembly GCA_035632615.1). Taxonomy (GTDB): domain Bacteria; phylum Sysuimicrobiota; class Sysuimicrobiia; order Sysuimicrobiales; family Segetimicrobiaceae; genus JAJPIA01. The sequence goes on from DASQGM010000442.1 coordinate 2,918, forward strand.
TCGTTGAACGAGCCGATCCCCGACTGTGTGACGAACGGGTAGATGTCGAAATCGGGATCCGGCCGGCCGCTCCACCCGAGCAGCGCGGCCTGGTGCTGGAGTTTGTCGGTCACGTCCAACATCTGGCCGAACTCGATGATCTGAATCTTCGTCTGGATCCCAACATCGCCGGCCATCGACTGGACCGCCTGGGCGAGCGCCTGCGCCTGCTGTCCCGGCACGGTCAACAACGTGAACTCGAACCCGCTCCCATGCCCGCCGGCCTGGAGGCGCTCCTTGGCCTGCGCGACGTTTCGCGGCGGGACCTTCCACGCCGGATTGTACGCCGGGGTGCCGTTCGGGAAGAACGAGTAGGAGGGGTACGCCGCCCCCTGCAAGACGACATTGGCGATCGCGCTGCGGTCGATCGTCGCGCTCAACGCCTGGCGGAGGGCTTTGTTGTCGAACGGCGGTTTGGTCACGTTCAACCAGATCCCCTGCCACTGAAACGCACCGTGCTCGCTGAGCCGGTACGGCGCCCCGGGTTTCGCCGAGTCCTGGGCCAACTGCTTCACCTGCGGGGCCGGCACGATATTGATGATGTCCACGTCGCCGGACTTCAAGTTCGCGACGCGTGCGTTGTCGTCCGCGAACGGCCGGAAGATCACCTGGTCGAGATACGGCAGCCCCTTCATCCAATAGCTGGCGTTGCGCTTGAGCGTGATGTGATCCTGGGGGATCTTCTCGACGAACGAGAACGGCCCGCTCCCGACCGGATGGAGGGCGAAGTTGAGGGGGTCCTTTTCAGCGGCGGCCGGCGACACCATCATGCCCGCGCGGTCGGTCAGCACGTACATCAGCGGGCTGTAGGGCCGCTCAAGCTTGATCTGCACCGTGGACGGATCGGTCGCGACGACGTCGGTGACGGGCGCGATCTCGCTCTTCCGCGCCGAGGGGAACTTAGGGTCGCGCATGCGGTTGAAATTGTACACGACCGCCTGCGCGTTGAACGGCGTTCCATCGTGGAATTGCACGCCCTGCCGGAGCTTCAGCGTGTACGCCCGGCCGTCCTGCGAGACCGACCACGACGTCGCGAGCATCGGCACGAGCTTGAGATCCGCGTCGGTGTCCACCAGCTTATCGTACAGGCTTTGGTACACCTGCCGGTCCACGGCGGCGGTCGAACGGTGCGGATCGAGGTTCGGCGGGTCCGCGTCGAGCCCGGCCCGGAGCGTGCCGCCCCGGCGGCCGCCGCTCTGGGCGAACGCCGGAAGCGCCAGATCGGGCGCCCCGAGCAATCCCGCCGCGAGCGCGCCCGCCGCGCCGTGGCGCAGGAGATCGCGTCTCGTGATCCGCCCATTCGTTGCGCGCGATGATGCCACAACCCCACCTCCCCGCAGTGATGGAATCGCGCCCCCGGTATTCACGCCGCCCCGGGAAAATCCTCTACCTTCCTCGCGGGGAGACGTTCTTGTTACAGGGTACGAGCCGACCGCTAC
>DASQGM010000443.1:0-3582 GCA_035632615.1 bacterium
CGCGATCGGGCGGGGCGGGAGGGGGACCGCCGACCGCCCGCCGCGCACGAGCGTGACGGCGGCTTCCGCGGCGTGGTTCGCAACGTCGCGATGAGCGGGCGCGCCGACCTCGGCGTCGGCCCCGTCCGCGTTGACGGTCGCCCGCTCCATGAGGCCGAGGCGGCGTTTCGCGGTGGTGACGCGGGCGACGGCCTCCGCAATGCGCGACGCGGGAATGCGGCCGTCGGCGACCGCGCGCCGGACCCCGTCGCTCGCCTCCTGCTGAGCCGCGGCGGACCCGCACGCCAGCACGATGTCCACGCCGGCGAGGATCGCCTGCACCGCCGCGTCGCCCGGGGACAGCCGGTCCGTGATCGCGCGCATCGCCATCGAGTCGGTCACGATGAGACCGGAGAACCCGAGCCGTTCCCGAAGCACCCCGAGGACGAGCGGGGACAACGTCGCGGGCCGGTCCGGATCCAGCGCAGGATAGACGACGTGGGCGGTCATCACCGCGCCGACGCCTGCTCGGATCGCGGCCACAAACGGCGGGAGCTCGATCGCGTCCAGGTGCGCCAACGGGTGGGACACCACCGGGAGATCGAGGTGCGAGTCCTTGGCGGTGTCGCCGTGCCCCGGAAAGTGCTTCGCCGTCGCGAGGACGCCGGCGGCTTGCGTGGCGCGGACCACCGCGCTGCCGAGCCGTGCGACGAGCCGTGGGTCCTCGCCGAACGACCGGACGCCGATCACCGGGTTCGCGGGGTTGTTGTTGACGTCCAGGTCGGGGGCCATGTTCATGCGGATGCCGACCGCGCGTAGTTCGCGGGCGGTGACGCCGGCGGCCGATGCCGCGAGCGCCTCGCTCGCTGCCGCGCCGAACGCCATCGCGCTCGGGAAGTGGGTGGCTTCCCGCGGCAGGCGGGTCACGGACCCGCCCTCCTGGTCGGCGCTGACGAGCAACGGTGCGTGTCCCGCCCCGGCCGCGATCTCCTGCAACGCGTTCGTGAGCGTGGCCATCTGACGCGCCGAGTCGACGTTCTTGACGAACAGGATCACCCCGCCGACGCCCTCGCGCTCGATCAGCCGGACCACGTCGGCGTTGGGGACGTAGCCCGTGAAGTCCACCATGAACAGTTGGCCGATCAGCGCGTGCGTGTCCATCGGGTTGCATGATACTCTCGAACCGCGACGCGCGTCAACGTGTCCCACCGGCAGGATTCCTTCGCCCGGGGCCGAGAATCCCATAGGCCGGCGCGCGCGCCGGACCCGCCAACGAACCGGCGGCGAGACGGAGTGACGCATCGTGGCCACGCCCTCTACACAGCGTGTGACACCGAGACGCCGGGTGGCCCTGCTGCTCGGCGGCTCCGCGGGTTACCTGGACGCGGTTGGCTATCTCACGCTTGGGCTGTTCACCGCGAACATGACGGGCAACACGGTCCTGCTCGGCATCTTTTGCGGCGAGGGGCGGTGGGGCGCCGCCGGACGGGCCCTGCTTGCGCTCGCGCTGTTCTTTGCCGGCGCGACGTTGGCCGGGGTGGCGGCGCGGCGTCAGACCCGGCTCGCTGGGGTGTTGACCGTAGAGGCGGCGGTGCTCCTCGCGGGCCTCGCCTACTGGGTGGTCGTCCTCGGACGATTGCGCGGCACCGTCGAGGTGCCAGGGGCGTTCGCGCTGATCGCGCTGTTCAGCGTCGCGATGGGCATCCAGAGCGCGGCGGTCCGTCGGGTGGGCGAGCACCGGGTCTCCACGACGTACGTGACCGGTACGCTGACCAGCTTGGCGACCGACCTGGCGGCGGACCTGCTGACCGGCGCGAGACGCAGCCAGGACGGCGCGGGGCGTGCGCGTGACGGGGGTACGGCGCTCCTGGCCGGCGTGTGGGGATCGTACCTGGCCGGGGCGCTCGCCGGCGGGTTCGCGGAGTTCCGCTGGAGTCTGTGGGCGGTTGCCGCGCCGGTCGCAGTGCTGGCGGGCATGGCGATCTGGGACCTGCGGGGAGCCGCCGCGGCAGAAGCCCGGTGATGTCGCGGTCCCGATGAGGGAACCTTCCGTCCGGCCTCACCGCTCAGATCGACGTGCCCGAAACACGGCGCCGCCACGGCGCCTCTTTGCAAGGAGGGATCGACGATTCTTCTGTCTTCCGCGGCGTGCGCGCGCCAACTCGCGGTCGGGCGCATCGCCCGCGCAACGCTGTGCGCCGTCTTCGCCTGCGGCCTCGCCGCCACGCCGGTGTGGCCGCAGGTATCCGTGGGCCCGTGGGACGTGCTGCGACGGGCCGCTGCGGCCAACGATCTTCCGTCCACCGCCGCCGAGCGGGCCCGGAGCCCCCTCGCGGCCGACCCCGGGCGCGTCCTGTACCTCGTGCGGCCGCGCGACACGGATGCTCGGATCGTCCGCTTCCTCAGGGACCACTACGTCGTCTACTATCGAACGGTCCCGCAGAACGGGAAGCTGTTCGTGTTTCTCCCGGGCACCTGGAGCCGGCCGGCGGTCTACCAGCGGATCCTGGACGAGGCCGCGCGTGCGGGGTACAAGGCGATCGGGCTTGAGTATCCCGACGACACGTTGGATCCGCGGGCCAGCGCGGTCGGCCAGATCTGCCTGCGGAGTCCCGACCCCGACTGTAGCGCCCGCGTCCGCACCGTCCGAATCATGGGGGGAGCGGCGGATGGCGTGATCGTCGCTCCCGCCGACGGCCTCCAGAACCGCCTCGAGAAGCTGCTCGGGTATCTCGCGCAGCAGCATCCCGCCGACGGGTGGGATCAGTTTCTCCTCGACGGTCGCGTGGCGTGGGGCCTCGTTGCCGTCGGAGGCCACTCGCAGGGGGCGGGCATGGCGGCGTTCCTGGCCAAGCGCCACGCCGTGGCCAGGGTCGTCCTGTGGTCCGGGCCCGTCGACTACGTGCTGGCGACGCGCAGCGTGGCGTCGTGGCTCTCGGCGCCGAGCGCCACGCCCTCCGACCGGTGGTACGGCGTCGTGCATCGCGATGAGGCCGGCGTTCGGATGCTGCTCACCGCCTACAAGACGCTCGGGATCCCCGGAACGCCCTTGGTCGCCGACGCGCCGATCCCGCCGTCCGGCTCCCACCAGTTCGTCGTGACGTTGGCGCCGCATCTCAACCCCGCCGCGCCGGTGCTGCCGGCGATCGCGGGCGCGTACCACGGCAGCGTTGCTGCGGATCCGCGGACGCCGCTCGACGCCGACGGCCGGCCGGTGTATGCTCCGCTGTGGCGCACGATGATGGGGCCGTAGGTACCCGCGTGAGGTGTCCGGCGCATGATGACGGGACAGGAGCCCGGGGTTCCACGACGCGAGGACGCGTTGATCAGGACGGCCGTTCCCGCGGACGTGCCGGGTATCGCGCGGGTCCACGTCGACGTATGGCGGTCGACGTATCGCGGCATCGTGCCGAGGGCCGCGCTGGCGGCCCGGTCCTACGCGGAACAGGAGCGGAAGTGGAAACAGCGGGTGCACGCATCCCCGGGCGCGTACCGCATCCTCGTCGCCGTGGACCGCGGGCACGGCATCGTCGGCTTCGCGAGCGGCGGACTACGGCGCTCCGGGCCCGTCGCCTACGCCGGCGAACTGTACGCCATCTACAT
>DASQGM010000444.1:0-11236 GCA_035632615.1 bacterium
GAACGCGGGCCGGGACTCAAGCCAGCGCCGCATGCGTTATGTTAAGATGTAAGAGTTTACGCGGTACGGCGGCACGGCCGCCCGCGATGTTGGACTTGATTCGTTGAAAAGGAGTCCCGGATGGCGTCTGCGTCTCGTCCACCTGCAGAGTTCGGCGGCATTCCCCAAATCTTGGACATTCTGAAGTCGCAAGGGTATATCGCGGACCGCGAGCTCGCCACGTCGGTGCACCTCAGCGTCGTGTTGAACAAGCCGCTGCTGATCGAAGGAGAGGCCGGGGTCGGGAAGACCGAGGTCGCCAAGGTCATGGCGCGGGCGCTGGACACGGAGCTGATCCGGCTGCAGTGCTACGAGGGGCTCGACGTCCACACCGCGCTCTACGAGTGGAACTACCAGCGGCAGATGCTGCGCATCAAGCTCGAGGAGACGAACGGGCGGCCGGTGGAGGAAAAGGAGCATGTCATCTTCAGCGAGCCGTTTCTGCTGAAGCGCCCGCTGTTGCAGGCGATCACGGCCGAGCGTGCGCCCGTGCTGCTGATCGACGAGGTGGACCGCGCGGACGAGGAGTTCGAGGCGTTCCTACTCGAGGTGCTCTCGGACTTCCAGGTGAGCATTCCCGAGATCGGCACGATTCGGGCGCGGCAGATCCCGTACGTGGTGCTCACCAGCAACCGCACGCGCGAGTTGAGCGATGCGCTGCGCCGCCGTTGCCTGTACCTCTGGATCGACTACCCGACGTTCGAGAAAGAGTTGCGGATCGTCCATACGAAGGTGCCGCAGATCAACGACGATCTTGCGAACCAGATCTGCGCGTTCATGCAGCTCGTCCGGACGGCGTCGCTGTCGAAGGTGCCCGGCGTCGCTGAGACGCTGGACTGGAGCGCAGCGCTTATGGCCCTGCACCGCGATCACCTGGACGTCCAGGCGGTCGAGGAGACCCTCGGGTGCCTCTGCAAGGACCAGGAGGACGTCGTGCGCGTCCGCGCGCAGTACCTCGGACCCATCCTGGAAACGATCAACACGATAGGCGCAACCGGCGATGGCTGGACCTCCGAGCGGATCGCTTCCCTCGCAGCCCAGCTCCCCAAGGCCCGCTGACGCGGGCGGCGACGCGCCGCCTCGGGGTCCGCGGCGGGTCCGTCCCGGGAACCTGGCCGCCAACGTCACGCTGTTCGGCCGGCGCCTGCGCGGCCGGGGCTTGCTCGTGGGACCGGCGGAGATCGGCGACGCCCTCCGCGCCCTGACCTCGGTGAACGTCGGGGATCGCGAGGAAGTGCGGCTGGCGCTGCGGACGGTCTTCGCATCCTCCACCAGCGATCTCTCCGTGTTCGACGAGGAGTTCGCGCGGTTTTGGAACGAGCCGGTCGCCGCGGACGCGCCGGCGATGCCGGACGCCGACGAGGGCGAGACGTCGGGCCCCGACGCCGGGCCGGGCGGCGAAGAGCGCTCGGAGTTGAGCGTCACTGACTGGTCGGGCGAGGAAGGGGCTCCGGACGACGAGCGGTCGGTACCGGCGTACAGTCCGGCGGAGATCCGGGCCCGCAAGGACTTCAGCGCCTTCTCCGCCGACGACCTCGCGGCGATCTCGGAACTGATCGTGCTGATCGCCCGGCGAATCGCGACGCGTCTGTCGCGGCGGATGCGGTCGGCGCGCCGGGGCACGCTCGTGGACCTGCGGCGGACCATGCGCCACAGCCTCCAGTTCGGCGGGGATCCGGTCGAGCTGCTGTGGCGGCGACGCCGGATCCGGAAGGCCAAGCTCGTGCTGCTGTGTGACGTCAGCGGCTCGATGGACATCTACAGCCGGTTTCTCGTCCAGTTCGTCTACGCGCTGCAGGACGCGCTCGGCCGCGTCGAGTCCTTCCTGTTCAGTACGTCGCTGACGCGGGTCACCGACGCGCTCGACCGGCGAGACATTCGGCAGGCGCTCGCGGAGGCGTCCCGGCGGGTGCCCGACTGGTCCGGCGGAACGAAGATCGGCGCGAGCCTGCGCATGTTCAACGAGACGTACGGGCGGCGCGTGCTCGATCCGCGCACGATCGTCGTAGTCTGCAGCGACGGATGGGACACCGGCGACCTCGGGATTCTCGTGGACGCTATGCGTGCGCTCCGGGCCCGGGCCGGCAAGGTGATCTGGCTGAATCCGCTGCTCGGCAGCCCGGGGTACGAGCCCGTCACCCAGGGGATGAGCGCGGCGCTGCCGTATGTGGACGTGTTCGCGTCCGCGCACAACATTCGAAGTCTACGGGACTTGGAGCGACACCTGCGGGGGCCGCGCCGGTACACCGGCCCGCGGCCCGCCACCCCGGCGAGGAGCCTCGGAGGAAGGCGATCATGAGGGAGCTTCGGGACATTCTGGATCGGCTCGTGGCGCTGCGTGCTCGAGGGGAGAAGGCGGCGATCGCCACGGTTGTACGCGTCCGCGGATCCACCTACCGGCGCGAGGGAGCCCGCCTGCTGATCCTGCCGGACGGCCGGACCGAGGGATCGATCAGCGGGGGATGCCTGGAAGGCGACGTCGCCGAGATCGCCAGCGAGGTGCTGGCGACCGGTCAACCGCGTCTGGTCAACTACGATCTGACCTCAGACGACGAAGCGGTGTGGGGACTGGGGCTCGGGTGCAACGGCGCGATCGACGTGTTCGTCGAGGCCGTGGCGGACGCCCGCGCCGATGAGGCGGTCGCGCTGCTCCGCGATAGTATGGAGCACCGGCGGGCGATCGTGCTCGTCACCGTGCTGACGGCCGCGCCCGGGGGCCCGGCGCCCGGAGCGCGCGTGTGCGTGCCGGCGGATGGGGAGGTGCGGGGCACGCTCGGCGGCGGCCTGGATGCACGTGCCGTGGCGGCGGCCCGGAGGCATCTCGCCGCGGGACGCTCGGCGGTACTGTCGCTGCAGGCGCCCGGCGGCGCCGCGGAGGTGTTCGTCGAGGTGGTGACCCCGCCGCTGCCGTTGCTGATCTGCGGCGCCGGACACGACGTGCTGCCGGTAGTGCGGCTGGCCCATCAACTCGGCTGGTGGGTCATGGTCGCCGACAGCCGCCCGGCGTATGCGACGCGCGACCGCTTTCCGGATGCGGACGAGGTCGTACTGGCCGACGACGCGGAGGTCGCAAGCAAGGTGCGCATCGACAGGGACACGTTCGTCGTCCTGATGACACACAACTACCTGCACGATTTGGCGCTGTTGCGCGGGCTGCTCGCGACCCCGGCGCGTTACATCGGTCTGCTCGGGCCGCGACGGCGGACCGAGCGCCTCCTCTCCGACCTTGCGAAAGAGGGGGTCGCGCTCGACGACACGGGGCGCGCCCGGCTCTTCGCCCCGGTGGGCCTGGATCTCGGGGCCGAGTCGCCCGAGGAGATCGCGCTGAGCGTGCTCGCCGAAGTGCTCGCCGCGCGCAACGGACGGAACGCGCTGCGGCTGCGGGATCGGCAGGGCCCGATCCACCTGAGCACTGCGGAGCCCGAAGCGCCGGTGGGCGCGCCGGTGCCCGCTCGGAACGTGGTCGTGTGTCAGGACTGACGCCCGCGTGATCGCCGCGGTCGTGCTCGCCGCCGGGCGCGCCGTGCGGATGGGGTCGCCCAAACTTCTCGCTCGGGTCGGGGGACGCACGTTGCTCGAGCGGGTGATTGTGGCGGCCCGCGCGTCGGGGTGCGGCGACGTGCTCGTCGTGCTCGGGGCGGGCGCCGACGAGACCGGGAGGGTGGCCGCCGCTGCGGGCGCGCGGACCGTGCTGAACCCCAGATACGTCGAGGGGATGGGGACGTCCGTCGCCGTCGGTGTCGCGGCGCTGCCCGCGACGTGCGAAGCGGTGGTCGTGCTGCTCGGGGATCAGCCGTTCGTGACCCCCCGGATTATCGACGCCCTGATCGACGCGCATCGGTCGCCCGGTCAGCCCCTCGTCCCCTCCCGCTACGGGACTGTGCGGGGCGCGCCGACGCTGATCGCCAGGTCGATGTTCGAAGAGGCGAAGAATCTCAGCGGCGACACCGGCGGCCGCCCGCTGCTGCAACGGCATCCGGATCTCGTGGCCGAGGTGGATGTCGGCGTGGGCGCCGCCGCGTGGGACGTGGACACGCCCGAAGACCTCGAGCGGGCGCAACGGCTGTCGGCCGGCGGCACGCCGGCGGCCGACCCATAGCACGGCGGACGCGGCCCCGCCGCGTCCGCCTATCCGTCGACTACGACGTCGCCTGCGCGCCTACCACTCGTCGTCGTGCTGCGGGCTCCAGTCATCTTCATCGTCCTCGACGATCTGGCTGCGCGGGTCCTCGTCCTCGTTCAGCCAGTCGAGGTCTTCGTCTTCCTCCGCGTGCACCACGTGCACCTGATCCCGGCGGAGCTCGTCGGATTTGGGGGTACGCTCAATCCCCTGGCTTACCGCCCCGCGTGCCGCGGGGCGCTTCCGCTCGACGGTAGCCCGGGCCGCCGGCTTCGTCGCGCGGGCGCTCGCCGTCTTCTTGCCGGTGCGGGTGGCCGCTCGCGACGCTGGTTTGGTCGCGCGTGCCGCGCCCGCCTTTCGCCCGCGTGTCGACGCCTTCCGGGTCATGCCACCACCTCCATCCCAAATGTCACGATGTCTATTATAGCCAACAAGTCAAGCGCTGCAACGGCGCGCGTTCACACCGCCGGCGTGTGCGAACCCTCGTGCAGCCGGATCCTTTGCGTGTTCGTATAGACACTGAACCGGCCGTCGCGCACGAACCCGACGAGCGTGATCCCGAACGCGGCGGCGACGTCGCAGGCGAGGCTCGACGGCGCCGAGACAGCGGCGACGACTGGGATTCCCGCGGCCGCGGCCTTCTGGACAATCTCGAAGCTGGCGCGGCCGCTGACCATCAGGACGTGGCGGTCCAGGGGCACGCTGCGCCGGAGGAATGCGTGCCCGACGAGCTTGTCCACCGCGTTGTGGCGGCCGACGTCCTCGCGAAGCGCCACAAGGTGCCCCGAGGCGTCGAACGCCGCCGCGGCATGGAGTCCCCCGGTCTTCGCAAACAACGCCTGCGCATCGCGCAGTTGTGTCGCGATCCCGCGGAGCGACCGGCCGTTGACCGCAAACCCGTCGTCGTGGACCGGCGTGACTCCGCGCACGTGAATCGCGTCGATCGACCCCTTTCCGCAGACGCCGCAGCTGGAGGTAGTGTAGAAGTTTCGCGTCACCCGAGCCGAATCGAACGTTGCCCCCGGCCTGAGGAACACGTTCACGATATTGTACTGCTGGTCGCCGTCAAGGGCCGGGTCGGTGCAGTAGCTGATCGCCTTCACGTCCTCGGAGGCCCGCAGGATGCCCTCCGTGAACAGGAAGCCGGCCGCGAGCTCGAAGTCGTGCCCTGGCGTCCGCATCGTGACGGCGACCTGCACACGCGGGCTCCCGTCCGGCGGATACAGCCGGATCTCAAGCGGTTCCTCGGTGGCCAGCACGTCCGTGCGCGCGTGCGCGGCGCCCTCGGATACCTGAATGACCCGGCGCCGCACGGTACTTGTCCGGACTCCATGCGTGGTCGGATCGTGTTTGGGATTCTGCGGTCGATTCACGCGGCTGGTCATGCTCGCCACCACGGCCGGCGCCGACGGGAAAGGGGGTCGGCGCCCATCATCGTGATGCTAGCACCGGCCGGTCGGCACCGTCAACGCACACCGGGGGTCTCTCCTGGGGCTCGCGGGAATGTGCACCCCCCTCTATCCACGCTGGGCCATCCTGGGCCTGCGTTTCCGGCGTCCGCCGGGCCGGGTTCCCCCGTAGAATGCTGGGTCGGGTTGGCTGGGCCGGGCCGGGCCGGCCGTGACTGTTCATCGTCTGGGCGCCGAGCACCAACCACGGCCCCCACTTCTCAACCACCGCCTTAATGACGTTGGCACGAGGCACCGTGTCCATGCACCGACCCGTGATCTCGCCCAAGCTCGCTGCCTGATCGTCCGTCAATGGCCACGTCGGCGCCATCCCGAGAAAAGCCGGGGGCACCTGAAAGGCGGTCGTCCAGATGGACGTATACAGGTCGCGGGATGTGAACTGGCTTTTACCCGGCGTGACCTTGGTGGACGGGCTGGCGTCACTAGCGCGGGCCTAACGCTTCTTCGGCACGGTCGCCTTCGCCTTCGCGCGGAACCTTGCGATGCGTTCGATCAGCTTCAAGGGGACGGGCTCGGAGAACGGGAAACGGATCGTGCCCTTACTAACCTTGTACGGTGCAAGGTCGTCCTTGAACGCCGCGACAACCTGATCGGTGACGGGGTAGAGCGAGTAGTGCTGCCTCCACCCAGCGAAATAGAGCACGGGGCCACCGTGCAGTTTGTACGTGGGGATCTTGTACGAGATTACTTCCTCGGCTCCGGGCACAGCCTTGCGGATGATACTCCGCACGCGCTTGAGTACGCCCTGCACGGCCTCGGGCTGCGAGGCGATATACTCGTCCACGGACCTGAAGTCGGTCTTGGCCATCGGTTCCACTCTTCTGGCTTATGGCTTCAGCGCCCTTTCCGCGCCGAACGAGCAGATCAACCCCGGGAGCCCCCCATGTGACCCATACTCCGCCAAGGGTCAGACCAACCGTCAAGATCACGGTCCGCGGAGATCGCCTCTACACCGACGCCTTGGCTTGTACCCCGTCAACGCACTCCGGAGCCGGCCCCAGGTTACGATCCGGCGAGGCGGTCGCGCACGATGTACGCCACCCGCTCGATCTCCGCATCGAGCCGTCCGGGGTCGAGTTCTGTGACCGCGGGTACCGAGGCCCAGACCTCTCCGGAGGCGGCACCCGGCTTCGGTGCGCCCACCTGGATGACTGGGCGGCTGGGATGGTGGAATCCTTCCATCAAGATGCAGTCGGCCGCCGCCCCCCAGGCCGCCCGCGCGGCCGCGGCCGCCAATCGAGCGAGTCGGTCGGGCTCGGCCATCGCCACAGCGATCCTGAGCGCCGTTTCCTCAGGACCCGCGATGACGGTGATGAGGGCGCCGGCGTCACGGAACCGCGCGCTGTCGCTGTCCGGGCGGTCGATGGCAAAGCCGTGGGCGGCGTGTTTCACCGCGACGACCTGGACCCCCCAAGCGGTGAGGCGACGGAGGACGCCGCTGAGCACGGTCGTCTTGCCGCTCCCCGACGCGCCGATGACGCCGATGACGGCTGGCGCCAGCACAACGCGGGGGACAATCAGGCGGTTGCGATCCTCTGCGCGGTCGAGCAGCAGCACCGGAACGCGCGACGCCGCGGGCAGGGGAGGTGTGTCCGGCGGGATCAGGACGAGCGCATTCGCGTCGAGGATAGATGCGTAGTTGCCCATCTCCTCGCCGTCCAGCAGCGTGATTTCGGGGTCCTCGCCGTCGGGCTCGCGCAGCCGTGCCCACAGCGCGCGCTGGCGGTCCGTCGCGCGCAGGAAGGGCGAGCCGAGCGTGGCCATGCGGAGCGGCCGCACGGTGTGGCGGCGCCCCTGAAGCTGCAAGAGCGTCGGACGGGCGAGCAGATGGAACGCGGCCAGGCAGGCGACCGGCGTGCCGGAGAGGCCGATCGCCCACCGGCCGTCAAGTCGCGCCGCGAAAAATGGCCCCCCAGGTTTGAGTTCGACCCGGCCCACGATCCGGCGCGCGCCCAGGTCGAGCCAGGTCCGGTGGACCGCATCGTGGCGGCCGACGGAGACCCCGCCGGTCGAGATCACGACGTCGTACTGGCCGGTCAGCGCCGCAAACGACGCCCGCAGCGCCGCTGGCTCGTCCGGCACGATGCCCCGGTATTCGACCACGCAGCCTAGTGTTTCGAGCGCGCCGCGCAGCGCGACCGAGTTGCTGTTGAACACCCGGCCCGGGGCAAGCGACTCCGTGTCCCCAGAGAGCTCGACAAGCTCGGTGCCGGTGGCGACGATCCCGGCGCGCAGTCGCCGCCGTACGCCGACCTCGCGCACGCCGGCCGCCGCGAGTGCGGCCGCGGCCTCCGCCGTGATGACGTCGCCGGTGGCCACCAGCCGGGTGCCGGCACGGATGTCCTCACCGGGCTCCGCGACGTTTCGCCGGCCCGCCACCGGGCGATCGATCTCCAAGAAATCACGGGCCGGCCGGGCCACTTCGAGCGGCACGACCCGGTCGCCGTTTGCCGGCATCGGCCCGCCGGTCGTGATCGTCCATGCTTCACCCCGGCCGGGCCCGGCTCCGGGAAGATCGCCCATCGCGGCCGCGCCGGTGATGCGGAGCCGGACGAGGCGCTCGGGTGACGCCTCTCGGAGATCGGCCTCGTGGCACACGTAGCCGTCCATTGCCGCGCGTCGGAAGTGCGGCACCGGGGAGGGGGCCACAACGTCCTCGGACGCCACGCGGTTGCAGGCGTTCCACACCGGGACACGCTCGACGGAGAGCGGAGACGCTTCCGCCAGCAGCAGATCGAGTGCTTCGGTCAGTTGCATGAATGAGACTCCTCGAACGAACTCCTCGGACCCGCGCGAGGAGTACGTTCCACAGCCGCCCCCCCAAGGGCCTCCATGAGATCCGTCGCGCTGGTGGCCGCTGCGCCTCGGGTGAAACGATGGCGCGGCACCGGCGCGTCGCGGCGAAGAAGGACCTTTGCGGCCACCCCCCGAACACCCGCGGCGATACTATCCGGGTCGTCGGCTCTCGCGACCGCCCCACCCGCGAACCGACGTGCCCGGGCACCGGTTCCCGGGGGGGCGGTGTGGATGCACCACGCGACCCTGCGTGCCCGAGTGACGACGGGCCACGAGTCTCCGTTACCGGGTTGCCGGCGTCCCGCTCGGGACGAGCTTCAGGCCTCGTTCGGCCGAACCACCCTTCCTCAGCGCTTCGAACACCACTCCAGTTGTCGTGCGACGTCAGACCAGGTTCTGGAGGTGTGGGCGCCATGGGTACGTTGACGCGTCGCGACTTCATCAAGCTCACTGCCGCGGGGACGGGGGGCGTTGCGCTCTCGGCGCTCGGGTTCGACCTCGCGCACGCTCAGGCGGTGAAGCAGGAGCTCCGCATCGCCGGCGCCTCGGAGACGCACTCGGTGTGTCCCTACTGCGCCGTCGGTTGCGCGCTCATCGCGTACACGCGAACGGCTCCGGACGGGACCGCGCAGTTGCTCCAGATCGAGGGAAACCCGGACAGCCCCATCACGGAGGGCCGGCTCTGTCCCAAAGGTGCGACCGCGATGCAGCTCGCGACGTCGGTCCGCCGGGTGGATCAACCGCTCTACCGGGCCGCGGGCGCCACCGCGTGGCAGAAGGTCACCTGGGACTTCGTACTGGACCGGATCGCCGGGCACATCAAGGAGTCTCGCGACCGAACGTTCGTGACCGAGGACGCCAAAGGGAACGTCGTCAACCGGTGCGAGGGCATCGCGTTTGCCGGGGGAGCGGCGTTCAGCAACGAAGAGGGGTACCTCGCCACCAAGATGATGCGGGGCCTGGGGGTCGTCTTCTTGGAACAGCAGGCCCGTGTCTGACACGGGCCCACGGTGGTCAGTTTGGCCGCCACGTTCGGAAGAGGGGCAATGACAAATCACTGGAGGGATATCAAGAACGCGGATCTGATCCTCATCAACGGCGCCAATCCCGCGGAAGCCCACCCGGTCGGCTTCCAGTGGTTCATGCGCGCGAAGCTCGACCCCACGAAGGGACCGGGTGCCGGCGGCGGCGCGAAGCTCATCCACGCGGATCCGCGGTTTACACGCACGTCCGCGGTCTCCGACATCCACCTCAGGATCCGGACCGGGACCGACGTCGCCTACTTCGGCGGTCTGATCAACTACGTCGTCCAAAACAATCGCTACCACGCCGATTACGTCGCACACTACACGAACGCGTCGTTCATCGTGAAGGACGGCTACGGCTTCCAGGACGGCCTGTTCTCCGGATACGAGCCCGGCACGCGGTCGTACGATCGCGCGACCTGGAGCTATGACACCGACGCGAAGGGGTTCGCCAAGCGGGACCTGAGCCTGCAGGATCCCCGTTGCGTGTTCCAGTTGCTCAAACAGCACTACGCGCGCTACACGCCCGAGATGGTCTCGTCCATTACGGGGATCCCCCAGGCCGACTTCCTCCGGGTCGCCGAGATGGTGGGGGAGATGGGCCGGCCCGACAAGGTCATGACGGTCGTGTACGCGGTCGGTCTGACGCACCACACGACCGGGACGCAGCTGATCCGGTCCGGCGCGGTGCTGCAGCTCCTCCTCGGCAACATCGGACGACCGGGCGGGGGGATGAATGCCGAGCGGGGTCACGCGAACATCCAGGGCAACACCGACAACGCGATCTCCTGGGACATCCTGCCGGGCTACCTCGCTGTGCCGACGCCGGGCGAGAAGACCATCGACGACTACGTGAAGGTGGCCGCCGCGAAAAAGCTCGATCCGAACTCGTGGAACTTCTTCGGGACCAACTACCGGAAGTTCATGGTGAGTTTGCTCAAGGTGTGGTACGGCGACGCCGCGACCAAGGACAATGACTTCGCGTTCAGCTACCTTCCGAAGCCGGGCGGGAACGCGTCGTGGATGTCGATCTACGACCAGGCGCTCCGCGGCAAGATGGAGGGCGTGATGCTGTCCGGGATGACGGCGACCAGCATCGGGCCCGACACCACCCAGGTGCTCCAGGCGCTGTCCAACCTCAAGTGGCTGGTCGTGATGGATCCGTTCCCGACGACCAGCTCCGAGTTCTGGCACGGGCCCGGCATGGACCCAGGCAAGATTCAGACCGAGGTCTTCATGCTGCCCTGCACCCACTGGGTCGAGAAGGACGGGTCGTTCACCAACAGCGGCCGGTGGGTCCAGTGGAAGGACCAGGTCATCCCGCCACAGGGTCAGGCGCGACACGACCATTGGGTGCTGGCCGACCTCTTCCAGCGGGTCAAGAAGCTCTACCAGCAGCACGGGGGGACGTTCCCCGATCCGATCGAGCACCTGACGATGAACTACAAAGATCCCGCGCGGCCCGAACTGGACGAGATGGCGCAGGAGATGAACGGGAGGGACTTGAGCGCCGGCAAGCGCCTCGCGACGTTTGCGGCGATCAAGGACGACGGGACCACCGTGTGCGGTAACTGGATCTACGCCGGGATGTATCCGGAGTCGGGCAATCTCGCGAAGCGCCGCGACGGGGTCCGCGATCCCGAGAAGAACGACCCGACGGGGATGGGGTTCTACCCGAACTGGGCCTGGAGCTGGCCGCTCAATCGCCGCGTGCTGTACAATCGTGCGTCCGCAGATCTTGCGGGCACGCCTAGGGACCCGAAGCGGCCGGGCATTCAGTGGAACGG
>DASQGM010000445.1:0-6548 GCA_035632615.1 bacterium
CCCGGTCTTCGGGCGGCGGCTGGTGTGGGCGTCCGCAGCGGCGATCGTGGCGCTGGCGCTCGCGACGACGCCGCTCGTCAAGGGCACGATCGACCGCCTGCACGCGTCGGAGATCGGCGTTGACCTCTATGTCAGGCAGCACGCGCAGACGATGAGCGCGGAGCCGTTCGCGGACCGTGCCTATCTTGGCCTGACGACGGGCGACGCCGACCTGGTGCTGGCCGGCGACGCGACGCCGGCGGGGGCGGCCGCGCGATGAGGCGGATCCCGCTCGGCCGGGGACTCGTCGCGGCGGCGGCGCTGGTGCTGCTGGGCGCAGGTGCGAACCTCGCGGCGCCGGTGCCGCAGTTGCCGGTGTCCGCGGATCGCGTGCTGCAGCTCGCGCTGGGCGCGCCGCGCCTCATCGACTACGAGGGGACGAAGATCATCACGGTGCTGCGCAACGGGCACGTCGAAACGGTCACCGCGGCGGAGTTCCACAAGCGACCGAACATGACGCGTCTGGAGTACCTGTCGCCGGAGGACGTGGCCGGGCGTCTGATCGTGGACGACGGCGTCACCGGGTGGCACTACGAGCCGCGTCTGAACATGGCGTTTGACGGGCCGACGATGGACGGCGGGCTCCTGCACGGCGATCTGAGCCTGCTGCACCGGAACTACCGGGTGACCGGGCTCGGCATCGAGGAAGTGATCGGGCGGCAGGCGTACGTCGTGCTGCTCGAGCCGAACGGCCCGGGCGTCAGCCGAGAGCTGTGGGTCGACCAGGCCACCGGGACCGTGCTGCGCACCGAGGAGCGGGATCCATCGCGCGGCGTCGTGCTGACCACGTACTTCTCGCGCATCAGCTTCAGTCTCAACCTTCCGGCCGCGTACTTCCGGTTCCGGCTGCCGGCCGGCGCGCGGGTGTTCCAGATGATCACGAAATCGGGGGAGTCGGCAAGCCCGGAGACACTCGCGCGACAGGCGGGCTTCGGGGTGCTCGTCCCGCCGGTGCTGCCGGAGGGCTATACGTTCAGCGGTGGCGCGATCAGCCGGTTCGGCAGCCTCACATCGGTGTACCTCCGGTACAGCGACGGCGAAACGTTGCTGTCGCTGTTCGAGGCGCCGGCCGGCTCGATCGGCGCGCCGGCGTTCGGACAGCAAGTGCGGGTCGGCGGCCAGCCCGGGCGGTTCGTCGATCTCGGCTACTTCCGCGTGTTGATCTGGGAGCAGCGCGGCCTGCATCTGACGGCGGTGGGGACGGTGCCGACCGACACGCTGATGGCGATCGCCGGACAGCTCGTCTCGGGGCAGGAGCAGGCGCTCGTGCACACCGTCTCGGAGAAGGTCGCGGTGGACCCGGAGACCGTGAGCCGGTTGCGGAGCCAGGGGCTCACGTTTACGGAGATCGCGCGCGCCGTGATGCTGTCGCAGGCCCTCCAGGTGGACGTCCCGACTGCCGTGCGGTTCTTGCAGGGCCGCCTCCCCGCGGCTCAACTCGCGCGGGACCTCGGCGTGACCCCGGACGCGCTGCAACAGACGGTGCAGGGCGCGCTCGATCGCGCATCGTCGGTCGGCCCGCATCTAACTGCGCCCGGACGGTAGCGACGGGCCGGGTGGGCGCGTGGCCCTGCGGCGGCCGGAGAGGACGGGGATGTTGAGCGGTGAGATGAGACGGACGGCGTGGATGAGAGGCGTGCTCGCCGGGGCGATCGTGGCCCTGGTGTGGGTCGGCGCGCCGATCGCGGGCGTGACGGCGCCGGGCGGCCCCGCGCCGCTGGGAAAGGGCTGGGGACGTGTCGTCGCGTCGGGCACCGTGGCCGGGATCGATCGGTCCCGCAGCACGTTGGAATTCGCCGTCGCCGCCGGCGGCCGCGTGGACTGGTTTCAGGGCGGGACGGCATGGCACCAGGAGGCGCTCACCGGCACGCGGACGATCCGCCTCCTCGGCGCGACGCTGATTCTCGACGCGGGGGCCCACGCGATTCCTCTCGCGATGGTGCGGTCCGGTGAACCCGCGATGCTGTGGGCCGTGGCGCGGCCGGACGCGCAGATGCTGGGGCTCATCGTGGAAGTCGCGTCGCCGCAGGTGACCGCGGCCGCCGCCACGCCGGGCCCGGTCTCCCGCGCCGGCGTGGTCGTCGGTCGCTCGGGCTCGACGGTCGACCTGCTCACCAGCGCCGGGAGCCGGCGCAGCATCGTCATGACCACGACCACGGTCGTCCGCGTCAACGGACAGGCGGTGCCGCCGGCCGCGGTGGCCCCGTACGACATTCTCCAAGTGGCCGGCCCGCTGAACTCCGACGGGAGTCTCGTGGCCACCCGGATCGACATCAACTTCTCGGCGCCGGACGCCGCGCAGGTGTCCGGGCCGGTTGAGGAACTCATTAGCGGGCTCGGCGGCCTCGTCGTTGCCGAGACGATGATCTCGACCTCGGCCGACACGTACGTGCTCCGCAACGGCGCGCGCGCCGATCTCTCGCAGACCGCGTCGGGGAGGCCGATGACGGTGTACGGCGTCCCGGTGCTCGACGGCAGCACGTCGATCGGCCTCGAAGCACGCGTCGTCGTGATGCGTTGAGCCGCGCCAGGCCCCGCGCCCGGCGCGGCACCGACTTGCGGGCGCTTCAGGCGCAGATCGCCCGGACGTTCGGCGCGCGCGACCGCGCCCGGGGGCTGGACGGCACGTTTCGCCGTCTGGTCGAAGAACTCGGCGAGGTCGCGAAGACCTTCCGCGGCGCGCACACGGATGAGCTTGCGCTCGAGCTGTCGGACGTGGTGGCGTGGACGCTCAGCGTGGCGGTGCTGTGCGGTGTGGACGTCGATCGGGCGGTGGCCCGGTACGCCCGCGGGTGCCCGCGATGCGGGACGTCGCCGTGCCGCTGTCCTCGGGATGGGACGGCTGGCGCGTCAGGCGAACGGCGGGTCTCGGTGACGCGCGCGCGCCTGCGGCGGGCTACGCCCCGAACAGGAGCAGCATCTCGCGCACGAGCGACGCGGCGATAATCGCGGTCCGGCCGCTCGGATCCAGCGCCGGCGCGACCTCGACCAGGTCCATCCCCACAATGCGGCAACCGGCAAGGCCCCGCAACGCGTCGAGCAGGTCGGCGTAGGCCGCCCCGTCGGGCTCCGGGTTGCCGGTGCCGGGCGCGATGGCGGGATCCAGGACGTCGATATCGACGGTCAGATACAGGGATCGGGTCCGCAGCGTGTCCAGCAGCGCCGGCGGCAGCGCCACGCTTCGCGATGAGTGGAGGCACCGCCCGCGTGCCAGCGCGAACTCCTCGCGCGTTCCCGCGCGGATGCCGAGCTGGACCAGCGGGAGCGCCCCGTCGAGCAGGCGCCGCATCACCGTGGCGTGGGCGGTTCGTTGACCGTCGTAGGCGTCGCGCAGGTCCGTGTGGGCGTCCCACTGGAGCACCGTGACGTCGGGGAACCTGGGCGTGATCCCTCGAACCGCCCCGAGGGTGATCGTGTGCTCGCCCCCGAGAAAAAACGGAACGCCGGGGGGCATCTGCCGGAGGATCGCCCGCACCATGGCGGTGGGGTCGAGCCCGTCGACGTTCAGGTTGCCACCGTCCGTGAAGGACGAGTCCTCGAGGTCCCGGTCCAGGGTGGGGCTGTAGGTCTCGATGCTGTCGGACGCGCGGCGGATCGCGTCCGGTCCGAAGCGGCTTCCGCGCCGAAACGACGCCGTCGCGTCGTAGGGGACGCCGAGCAGGGTCACCCGCGCGGGCGGCCCACCGCCCGGCCGGCGTGCGGCAAGAAACGTCATCGAGACCCGATGCCGGCGCGCAGATACGGTGGGAGGTCGAACGCGGCGTGGTGGCCCCGGGGGGTGTAGTAGCGTAGGCCGAACCCTTGCGTCCGGCGGTCGATCTCATCGACGGCGAGCGTGAGCGGGTCTCGGTCGAGCGAGCCCAACGTGAGCGACCACACGACGCCCGGGTACGCCAGCACGGTCGCCACGTACGTGCGCACGATCGGGAACGACGGCGCCAGGTTCCGGTGCACCATCGCGATCAGGTCCTGCTGGTACACGGCGGAGCCCGATTGCACGGCGACCACGCCCTGCGTCCCGAGCCGCCGGGCGATCGCAGCGTAGAACTCCTGGCTGAAGAGCCCCACGGCCGGCCCCGCGGGATCGGTCGAATCCACGAGGACCACGTCGAACGGGTCGCGCCCCTCCGTGACGTAGGCGATGCCGTCCCCGATGACGAGCTGGGTGCGCGGGTCCTCGAACGCGCCGCCCGAGATGAGGTCGAGGTACTGGCGGCTCGTCCGGACGACGGCGTCGTCGATCTCGACCATCGTGGCCCGTTCGACGGGGTGCTTCAACGCCTCTTCCAGCAGGCCGCCGTCACCGCCGCCGACGATGAGCACCCGGCGTGGCGCCGGGTGCGTGAGGAGCGCGGGGTGCGCCAGCATCTCGTGATACACGAACTCGTCGCCCTCGGTCGTCTGCACCGCGCCGTCGAGCACGAGCATCCGGCCGAACCGGGGGCTTTCGTAGATCTCCAGGTGCTGGTACGGCGTCTGCTCTTCGTGCAGGCGGCGTGTGACCTGGAAGGTGGATGTGAAGTCCACGCACCCCTGATCGGTGATCCAGGCGCCCTTCATCGCGGCAGCCCGGTCGGCGTCGGCCAGAACAGGGCGAGCGCCACGGCGCAGCCGGCCCGTTCGACCGTGTGCTCGGCGGCGGCCACGACGACCTCGTCCAGCGCCAGGCGGCGTATCTCGAACCCTTCGACGACCATCTGCCGGGTGATCTGCTCCGCCTCTGCGCGCGACGTGTGACCGGTGTACTCCATGATCACCCCATGGCTGTCGCGGGAGATCCCAACGCCGATCGCCGCGGCGATGCGGTCGCCGGCTCGCGTGCTGACGATGCGGGCATAGACCGCGGGCATCAGGAGGCCGGGCGGATACGGCGGCAGCTCGATGACCCGCGCGCCGGGCGGCAGGATACTGGTGACACGCAGAAAGTTGAGATCGGCGGCGCCGGCGTCCATCAGGGCACGATCAAACGCGTTGATCTCGGTGCCCCCTTCGCCGTGCCCAGCGACGACGGAGATCGCCTTCGGTGACTGCCACATGGCGCTAGATATTCCACTCCATCGCACTCGCTCCTCCGGTGCGCCGCGTGCCCCGGCACGCGCCGCGACGCCGTCGGGCGCGGTGGCCGCACGAAAGTTGCGGAGACGGGGTAAGGATACTAGGATGGAGGGACGGGTGTCGCCGAGACGGTTCGCCCGTCGGCCGAGGAGGGTGCCGTGGGACTCGTGCGTGTGTCGGTCATCGCCGCCGTCGCGCTCCTGATCGCGATTCCGCCCGCGGCGCGGGCCCAGTCCACGCCCCCGCCTGTGGCCGGCGGCGCGGCGGTCCATGCGTTCGGCGTGGACGCGGCGGCGGCCGATGCGGTTACGGACCCGCCGGGGATCGATTGGGTGCGTGTCCCCGCCGACTGGTCGGCGCTCGAGCCCAAACCCGGCGTGCTTTCGTGGAGCGCCCTGGACGCCCAGATCCGGCGCGCCGATGCCCAGCGGCTCCACGTCGTCGTGTTGCTCGAACACGTGCCGCAGTGGGCCGCGATGACACCAGACGCCCCACCGCTCGTGTGGAGCCACCAGCCGCCCAAGCGCGTCGCCGATTGGAAGGCGTTCGTCGCCGCGGCGGCGCAACGGTATCACGGGCGTGTCGCGGCGTGGCAGGTGGAGCCGTCGCTCGACCTCGCGGATTTCCGAGGGACCACCCGCGAGTATCAAGAGATGCTCCACGCCGTGCGCGTCGCGGTGGGCCAAGCCGATCCCAACGCGCTCGTCGTCGCCGCCTCGCCCGGCGGGCTCGATCTCCCCTACGTGCAGGCGATGCTCCAGAAAGACGGCAACGATTTCGATGCGATCATGTTCTATCCGCGCGGCCGACAGCCAGCCGAGGTGCTCCGGGCGCTCAGCATGGTTCGCGCGCGGATCTTGAACGATGCGCGACACCAGCTCTGGCTGAACGGCGTGCAGGCCTGGGGGGCGCCCGTCCAGCTTGCCGCGGTCGGCCTCGCGGAGGGCGTGACGCGTGAGTTCTGGCCGAAGCTCGATCCCGCGGTCGCGACCGCGATGCGCTACCTCGACGGCGCGCGGTTCGTGGGGCGTCTCGACCGCGGCCCCGGCGTGGCCGCGCTGGTGTTCGAGAAGGCCGGCGCGCCGGTCGTCGTCGGATGGACCGTAACGGGGACGCAATCCGTGCCGCTGGTCACCGCCGGCGCGCCAGCCCTGGTCGGCGCCACGGGGCAGCCGGTCGTCGCCGCCGCGGGACCGGCCGGCACGGTGTCCTTCGGCCCCGACCCCGTGTTTGTTACGAATCCCGAGGCTGCGGTGGCGCAGGAGGCCGTCCGGACCGCGGAGCAGGGACCGCTCGTGATCCCCGGGGACCCGTCGTCTGACTTTTCCAAGACGGACACGGTCTCCGCCAGACTCGGCGCGGCGGGCGATGAGCACGGGCTGTACAATCAGCGTCTCCGCGGCCTCCCGTCCGGCGCCGTGGTGGCCGTGACGATGGACGGGAGCTCCGCCGTG
>DASQGM010000446.1:0-3668 GCA_035632615.1 bacterium
GGAAACGCTGGGAACGGCGGCACGGGCGGGAACGGCAACAGCGGCGGCTCCGGCAACGGCGGCCACGGCGGTCAAGGCGGCAACGGCGGGAACAGCAATAGCGGCACCGGCAACGGCGCCGGCGGCGCGGGCGGGAACGGCGGCACGGGCGGGAACAGCAACGGGGGCGGGTCCGGCAACGGCGGCGCCGGCGGCCAGGGTGGCAACGGCGGCAACGGCAATCACTAGCCGTTCTGCTTCGGCTATCTGAACACGCACGTCGCGGGAGGCGGAGGTCTCACGGCAGCGGCCGGTGAGATTCTTCGCCTCCCATTCAACTAATAAGGCGGGCCCTGCGCGGGCCGCCACGCTGTCGCGTCGTGCGTGAAGTCGTCCCACGCTCGCGGCGCGGAGGAGTGGCAAGGTCGGTCGACGAACGTCGGTCCCGTCGGTGGTCGAGGCCATGTTCCTCCGGGACGGTGGGTGTGCCCCGATGCGAGCCCCTTCGTACGTGCACGGCGCGAACGCAACGCCACTCTTGGCAGAAACGATCGGCGCCAATCTGCGGCGCACCGCGGAGCGACTCCCCGGTCGCGAGGCGCTCGTGGTGCGCCATCAGCAGTACCGGGCCACCTACCGGGAATTCTGGGAGGAGACCGGCCGAGCGGCGCGCGGCCTCCTGGCCCGGCGCATCGGGAAGGGCGACCGGGTCGGCATCTGGGCGCCGAACCGGTTCGAGTGGGCCGTGCTCCAGTACGCGACGGCGCGGATCGGCGCCATTCTCGTGACGATCAACCCCGGTTATAAGACGATCGAGCTCGAATACGCGCTCACGCAGTCCGGCGTCAGCTTTCTCGCGCTCTCCCGCGGCTTCCGGCAGTCGAACTACGTCGCCATGCTCGACGAGGTGCGCGG
Source organism: bacterium (assembly GCA_035632615.1). Taxonomy (GTDB): domain Bacteria; phylum Sysuimicrobiota; class Sysuimicrobiia; order Sysuimicrobiales; family Segetimicrobiaceae; genus JAJPIA01. The sequence goes on from DASQGM010000446.1 coordinate 895, forward strand.
CCGCTGCCCGCAGCTCCGGGAGAGTCTCGTCCTCGAGGACGGGTGGGAGGCGCTGCTGCGGGACGCGGATCGGGTGTCCGACGCTGACCTGGAGCGGTTGGAGGCGAGGCTGCAGTTCGACGACCCGATCAACATTCAGTACACGTCCGGCACGACCGGGTTCCCCAAGGGAGCCACCCTCTCGCACCACAACATCCTCAACAACGGTTTCTTCATCGGCGAGGCCCTTCGGTACACGGAGCGGGACCGTGTCTGCATTCCGGTGCCGTTCTACCATTGTTTCGGCATGGTGCTCGGGAACCTGGCCTGCACGACCCACGGGGCGTGCATGGTCGTTCCGGCCGAAGCGTTCGATCCGCTGGCGGTCCTCGAGACCGTGCAGGCGGAGCGCTGCACATCGCTGTACGGCGTTCCCACGATGTTCATCGCGGAGTTGGAGCACCCGCGGTTCGCCGCGTTCGACACCTCCAGCCTCCGCACCGGCATCATGGCGGGGTCGCCGTGTCCGGTGGAGGTCATGAAGAAGGTGCAGTCGCAGATGGGCATGACCGAGGTCACGATCTGCTACGGGATGACGGAGACCTCGCCCGTGTCCACCCAGAGCGGCCTCGACGACCCGCTCGACAAGCGGGTGTCCACCGTCGGGCGCGTGCATCCACACGTCGAGGTCAAGATCGTGGATCCGGCGACCGGCATGGTCGCGCCGCGCGGCACCCCCGGGGAACTGTGCGCGCGGGGGTATCTTGTGATGCTCGGCTACTGGGACGACGAGAAGGCCACGCGCGCCGCGATCGACACGGCGCGCTGGATGCACACCGGCGATCTCGCGACGATGGACGACGAGGGATACGTGAACATCGTCGGCCGCATCAAGGACATGATCATCCGGGGCGGCGAGAACATCTACCCCCGCGAGATCGAGGAGTTTCTCTACACGCATCCCGCGGTGGCCGACGTGCAGGTGATCGGCGTGCCCAGCGTTCGCTACGGCGAGGACGTCATGGCCTGGGTCAAGCTGCGCCCCGGCGTCGAGGCGAGCGACGAGGATCTCGTCGCGTTTTGCCGGGGGAAGATCGCGACCTTCAAAATTCCCCACTACTGGAAGTTCGTCGAGGGCTTCCCAATGACGGTCACCGGCAAGATCCAGAAGTTCCGCATGCGGGAAGTCGCCATCGCCGAGCTGGGGCTGGAACAGGCGGCCGGCGTCCGTACCGCGTAGGCCGCCCGACCGCCGTACGCGTCGCGGCGTCCGGCGCCGTCAGACGGCGGAGCGCGTCATCATGACGTTCAGCATCGCCCGCCACGCCTTGAACACGTTGAGCATGTCCGGGCCCTCGTAGGCCACCGAGCGCGGACCCAACCGGGTCACACCCGGCAGCAGGCCGGCCAGGTCGGCGAGATCGGGGCTGACGATGTCCGCTTCAAGCCGGACGGGAACCCCGACCAGGTACGGCCGGAGACGCGAGGCCCGCCGCACCGCCTCCGCGGCGCCGGCCCGGATCGCCGCCCGCGCCTTCTCGGGATGCAGGTGCACGGCCGAAAAGGTGCCCAGCGCCTGTTTCACCTCCACACCGACGAGATCCGGCCCGAGCAGCGAGCGGGCCTGCGCCACGACCGTGTTGTCCCCCGTGACCAAGACGACCGGGACTCCGAAGTGTCCGGCGACCGCAGCGTTGATCCCGTACTCTCCCACCGAGGTGCCGTTCAGGCGCACGTCCTGGATGATCCCGATGTACGTGTGGGCCAGCACCGACGCCGGGGTGCCGGCCCGCCCGTGGTACCCGGTGAACATGACCGCGCGAAAGCTCTGGTCCAGGCCCTCCAGCATGCACAGCATCTTCGGGGTGCCGCTGACGTAGCGGGCCTCCCGGTGCAGGGCCATCGGCAGCAGGTTGCGCATGCTGCCGTGCGCGTCGGTGACCCACACCTCGGTGGCCCCGCTCTCCAGGGCGCCTTCGACCGCCGCATTCACCTCCTCGGTCATGAGCCGGCGGGCCCACTCGTACTCGCCGGCGTTGTTGTGCACGCCCGAGAGCATCGCCCGATCGGGAATCGCGGTGTGCGCGCGGTCCACGATGCCCGCGGTGCCCTCCATGTCGGCTGAGACCAGCACCTTCATCGTCATCCTCCCATCCGTGTCGGTCGGGTCAGCCGCCGGGCCGGAGGCGATCGGCGAGCCGGTCCCCAAGCAGGTTGAACGTGACGCCGAGCCACAACAGGGCGAAGCCCGGCACCACGACCATCGTCGGCGACGTCAGCAGGAAGTCCCGACCCTCCGCGATCATGAGCCCCCACTCCGGCGTCGGCGGTTGGACGCCGAGCCCGAGAAAGCTGAGCGCGCCTCCCAGCAGGATGTTGAGAACTGCGTCGGACATGGCGAAGATGATGCCGACGGTGATGATGTTCGGGAGGAGGTGGCGGCGGATCACGCGGAGGTCCGAGGCGCCCAGCGCCCGCGCCCCCTGGATATACTCGAAGTTCTTGACCGTGAGGATCTCCCCCCGGAGGAGCCGCGCGTACGCCACCCACCCCGCCAGGACCATGGCCACGTACATGTTGGTGAGGCCGGGGCCCAGCATCGCGACGATAGCGATCACGAGGACGTAGAAGGGAAACGCCATCGACACGTCCACGACACGCATCAGGATCCCGTCGACGACGCCTCCGTGGTAGCCGGCCGCCGCGCCGATGATGAGGCCGACGAGGAAGGCCGCACTGGTCGGGAGGACGCCGATCTGCAGATCGACGCGCGCGCCGTAGATCAGGCGTGTCAG
>DASQGM010000447.1:0-5615 GCA_035632615.1 bacterium
ATCTTCTCCACCTCCGCGGCGACATCGGGATCCTCGCGGTCGAGCAGGCGCTCGTTGCGGTGCACGATGGTCACCTCGCTCCCGAAGCGCCGGAACATCTGTCCGAACTCCAAACCGATGTAACCTCCCCCGACCACGAGCAGGCGCCGGGGCACGGCCCCCAGCTCCATGATCGAGGTGGAATCCAAGACGGGCACTCCGTCCAACCCCGGGATGGGCGGGCGTCCGGGGCGCGCGCCCGTGTTGATGAAGATCTGGTCGGCGGTGAGGACCCGGGGTCGGCCGCGCGTCCGTGCGACGGCGATCGTGCGCGATCCGGTGAAGCTCGCCTCGCCCATGATGAGATCGAGCCCCGGCGCGCGCCGCAGCGCGCGCACGCTGCCGTTGCGCCACGCGTCCACGATCCGCCGCTTGCGTTGCCGCACGCGCCCCATCTCGACCGTGACGCGGCCGGCGCGTACCCCGTAGCCCGCCGCGCGGCGCGCGAGGTACGCGATCCTGGCGCTCGCCACCATCGTCTTGGTGGGCGTGCATCCCACGTTGATACAGGTACCGCCGACGTGCTCCCGCTCGATGATCGCGGTCTTCCGCCCGGCCGCAGCCAGCGCCTCCGCCAGCGGATTGCCGCCCTGTCCGGACCCGATCACGATCGCATCGTACCGCTCCGCGCCCGCCACGCAGCCACCTCCGTCTGCCCGCGTCCGTGTGACAGCGCCTTGCGCGGGCCGGCGCGGGATTCCTGCCTCGACCGCGTGCCGCGCTTGAAGGCTCGGCTGTTGCCGTTAGAGAACCGGAGGAGCGATGAGCCTCGGGACGCCATTTCGGTAACAGGTGGAGACGGACGGATGCCGCAATACGACGCGATCGTGATCGGCGTGGGAGCGATGGGCAGCGCCACCGTGTATGAGCTCACCCGCCGGGGACAGCGCGTGCTCGGGCTCGAGCGCTTCGACGTGCCGCACGACCGCGGGTCCTCGCACGGCGTCAACCGCATCATCCGCCTCGCCTACTGGGAGCACCCTTCCTACGTGCCGCTGCTGCGGCGCGCGTACGAGCTGTGGCGGGAGCTCGAGCACATCTCGGGAGAGCGTCTGCTGATCATCACCGGCGGCATCGACGCGGGACCGGAGGAGAGTCCCACGGTCAAGGGCTCGCTCCTCTCGTGCGCCCTGCACCACCTCCCCCACGAGTTGCTCGACGCGGCCTCGCTGCACGCCCGATTTCCCGGATACTGCCTCGCGCCGGACATGGTCGCGGTGTACCAGTCCGATGGCGGCTTCGTCATGTCCGAGCGCGCCATCGTCGCGTACGTGAACGCCGCCCTGGAGGGGGGCGCCGACGTCCACGCCCGAGAGCAGGTACTCGGCTGGGAACCGGACGGCAAGGGCGTGCGCGTTCGGACGGTGCACGGGACGTATACCGCGCGGAGGCTCGTGCTCACGGCCGGCCCCTGGGCAGGAAAGCTCGCCCCGTCGCTGGCGGATCTCGCGGTTCCGGAGCGCCAGGTCCTGATCTGGACGCAGCCGCTCGCTCCGGATCGGTTCCGGTTGGGCGCGTTCCCCGTCTTCAACATGGAAGCGCCCGAAGGACGGTTCTACGGCTTCCCGGTCTACAGCGTGCCCGGGTTCAAGATCGGCAAATACCACCATCGGGGAGAGAGCGCGGACGCAGACCAAGTGGACCGCGAAATCCACCCTGAGGACGAAGCGGTGCTTCGCGAGGGGATCCGCCGCTACTTCCCCGACGCCGACGGACCGACGATGGCCCTCAAGACGTGCCTGTTCACGAACAGTCCGGACGAGCACTTCATCCTGGACGTCCACCCCGAGTTTCCCCAGGTCTCGATCGCTGCGGGCTTCTCGGGCCACGGTTTCAAGTTCGCGAGTGTGGTCGGGGAGATCATGGCCGACCTCTCGACGGAGGAGCGCAGCGACTTCGACCTCGGCCTGTTCCGCCTGGCGCGGTTCGGGAGGTGACCTCCGGCCGTCCGCGCAGTCCCGCAGGGGATGGGAGCGGCCCGAGGGCGGCGACCTACTCGAACCGGATGCGGGGATCCAACGCCGCGTACACAACGTCCGTCACGAGGTTGATGAACACGAACAGGACGGCGATGAACAACACCGCACCTTGGATCACCGGGTAGTCGCGCTTCTCGATCGCGTCGAAGACCAGCCGACCGATGCCGGGCCACGCGTACACGACCTCGACGAGCACCGCGCCCGCGAGTTGGGTGCCGAACCTCGTCCCCGCGACGGTCACGATCGGGATGAGCGCGTTTCTGAGAGCATGGTGCCAGAGGACTACCCGCCGAGCGACCCCCTTCGCGTGGGCGACGGTCACGTACTCCTGCTGCAACACGTCGAGCATCCCCGCGCGCGTGAATCGAGAGAGCGTCGCGAGCGGAATGACGGCAAGCGAGAACGCTGGCAGCACAAGGTGACGAACGGCGTCGCCGAGCGCCACCCAGTTGCCCGCGAGCACGCTGTCCACGAGGTCCAGACCGGTGATACGCATGAGGGAAACGTCCACCGCCAAGCGCCCTGAGATGGGCAGTACGCTGAGCCACACGCCAAAGACGTACAGCAGCATCAGCCCCAGCCAGAAGATCGGCATCGACATCCCGGCCACGCTCACCAGGGTCGCCCCGAAATCCAATCGTGTGTTGTGGGCCGTCGCGGAGAGGATGCCAAGGCTCACCCCGGCCGCGACCGCGAAGCACTGCGACGTCACGGTCAGCTCCAGGGTCGCGGGGAACCGGTCCCAGATCTCACGCGCGACAGGCTGGCGGGACATGATGCTCCGGCCGAAATCGCCGCGCACCACGTCTCCGAGCCAGATCCCAAACTGCACCGGGAGCGGGCGGGTTAATCCCATCGCCTGACGCAGCACCGCGGCTCGTTCGGGCGTCGCGAAGCCACCGAGCAGCACCTCGGCCGGATCGCCGGGGATCATGCGAACCAAGGTGAACACCACGAGTGCGACCCCGAACAGCGTCGGGATCACGGACAGACACCGAATCACGAGATAGCGGCGCATCGGACCTACAGATGGCCCGCGAACGCTCGGCGGACGGCCCCGGCGTGCGCCCACCCAAGCAGCGTGACGACGTCGAACACCGGCAGCCCGCACGCGCGCTGCATCGACACCGCGAACGGCGGCAGGTTGGTGCACTCCAGCACGAGGGCGCCCAGGTCGGGATGGGTCGATGCAAACGCGCCGACGAGCCGCGCCATCGCCGCATGCATCTCGGCGATCTCCGAATCATCGAGCGCATCGCGGTGGAGCAACTCCACGAACCGGCGCTCGTTCTCGATCCCGCATACCGCGACGGGCACCGTCCGCGCTGTCCACCCGAGCGGCTCGAAATACGCGTCGTCCAGTGCGCGGCTGTCGGCCGTGACGATCCCAACGCGCCTCCCCGGCGGCAGCATCCCCGCGACCCAGGGCACCTGAACCAGGCTGCTGCTGAGCACGGGGACGGCCACGGCGCGTTGCAGCTCCCGCTGCATGAGCGCGAGGTACCCGCACCCGGTCCCGATCGCACGCACGCCACCTCGCTCGAGCGCCCGGGCGGCGTCGACGAACCGCGACGCCGCCGCGCGCGCGCGATCCGGCCGCTTCAGGTCGGCCGGGTCCACGCCGGCGACGACCTCGTACCGAACGGGAAATGGAAACGTCGTCGCGTTGCCGACGTCCCCCGGAAGACGCAGGATCGTGTCCGTCTGCATGATGATGCCGACCGCTTGCCCGTAGATCGCGTGTCGTCCCATCGCCGCCTCCGTCACGTTCGCATTCGCGGATCCAGCACGTCGCGCAACCCGTCCCCCAACAGCACGAACCCGAGCGTCGCCAGCATAATCATCGCGCCGGGGAACGCGGACGGCCACCACCGGCCGAGTACGAGCACGTCTTTGCCCGTGCTCACCATCGCGCCCCACTCGGGCGTCGGCGGCGAGATGCCCAGGCCGAGGAACCCCAGCGCCGCGATGTACAGGATCGTCTCCCCGAGCGACAGCGCGGAGAACACGATGATCTGCGGCACGGCGTTCGGCAACACGTGCCGGCGAAGAACCCTGACCGGGCCGGCGCCGAGCGCGCGCGCTGCCTCCACGAACTGGCGCTCTTTCAGCGTCAGCGCGATACCCCGCATGACGCGCGCCATCGTGGGGGTGTTCACGATCCCGATCGCGATGACGGCGTTGAGCACCCCTTGACCGAGCACCGCCATGATCGCGATCGCCAGGATGATGTACGGGAACGCGAGCAACACGTCCACGACGCGCATCAGCACCGCGTCCAGCCAGCCGCCGAGGTAGCCCGTCGTCACCCCGACGGAGACGCCGAGCAGGTTCATCAGCAGAATCGCGACCACGCCGACGAACAGCGACACGCGCGCGCCGTACATGACACGGCTCAGAATGTCCCGCCCCAACTCGTCCGTCCCGAGGGGATACGCGATGTTACCGGCCCAGACCCCCGGCACGAGACGCGCGTCGAGGTTCTGCGCGAGAGGGCCGTGGGGCGCGAGCACGGGGGCCAGGGCCGCGACCAGGAGCAACCCCGCGATGATGACGGCCCCGGACAGAGCCAGCCGGTTCCGGAGCAACCGGGACCAAAACCCCGGCCGGCGCCGGCGCGCCGGGGCCTCGCGCTGCCAGCCGGCCGTCGCAGTGCCGATCGTCATCGGAGCGTCCAGCGGCGCCGTGTCCCGGTCAGAGCACGCGCAGATCGCGCGGCGCGCTCGACAGAAACTCGACGCCTTCCTCCGTCACGACGAGCGTATCCTCCAGCTGCAGGCCGCCGAAGCCCACCTCGTAGTACGGCGTCTCGACGTTCAGGACGGTGCCGGCCTCGAGTGGGTCCTCGCTGGCATCCGTCAGGATCGGCAGATCGTATGGCTCCAACCCGATCCCGTGCCCGACGTGCCGTCGGTCGAAATGCGGAATCCCGGCGGATCGCGCGGCCCGGATCGCGTGGGCGAACACGTCCGTCGCGGCCCGGCCGGCGCGGATCCGGGCGATCGCCGCGGCCTCCGCGGAGCGCACCGCTGTGTAGCGCCCGGCGATACGTGGATCCGGTTCGCCCACGACCGCGGTACGCGCCAGGTCCGCGTAGTAGCCTCCGTGCTCGCACCCGAAATCCACCATGACGAGGTCCCCCCGCGCAACCACGCGGTCCGTGGGGAGCCGGTCGACCAGCGCGGAGGAGGCGCCGACGCCGACGTACCACAACGTGGGGCGCGCACCCGCGTTCGTCATCACGTCCGCGGCCAGCCGGGCGAGTTCCGCCTCGCTCGCGCCCGGCCGCACGTGGCGCCACACCGCCTCCATCGCAGCCTCGACGATCCCGGCCGCCTCGCGTAACCGCTCGATCTCCTCGGGTTCCTTGACGGCACGTACGCGCCGCCACGCCTCCCCGGCGGGCACGCAGTCGACGCCAGCGAGGCTCTCGACGAGCCCCCGGTACAGGCTCGCCGCGCCGCCGTCGTCCACGCCGGCGCGGCGGACGCCAGCATCCCGGAGCACCGTGGCCACCGCGTGAACCGCGTCCTGGGCTGGCGCGTCCCCGCCGAACGCCTCGATCACGGCGCGCTCCTCGCGCCCCAGCCCGCCGAC
>DASQGM010000448.1:0-5988 GCA_035632615.1 bacterium
AGCTGATGCAACAGGAGCTGGGAGAGCGCGCGACCGTTGTCGCCACCGGAGGCTTCGCCGAGCTGATCGGTGCCGAGTGCCGCTGCGTCGATCACGTCGACCCGTTGCTGGCGTTGGAAGGGCTGCGGCTTCTCTACGAGCGGAACAGCGGGCACGCGGCAGGAGAGGTCCGGGAACGAGTCTAAGGACACGAGGAGATGAAGCGGGTCGTCAGCGTAAGCCTCGGCAGCAGCACGCGCGACAAGCGCGTCGAGATCGAGATCCTCGGAGAACCGTTCGTCGTCGAGCGCATCGGGACGGACGGCGACATGGCGCGGTTCAAGGCGCTCGTGGAGGAGCTCGACGGCCGGGTGGACGCGATCGGGATGGGCGGGATCGATCTCTACCTCCGCGCCGGTGACCGCCGGTACCAGATCCGCGACGCGGCGCGGTTGATCGCTGGCGTCCACCGCACGCCGGTCGTGGACGGCGGCGGGATCAAGACCTCGTGGGAGAAGTATCTCATCCTGGACTATCTGCCGACGCAGGCCGGCGTCTCGTTCGCCGGGCGCCGGGTGCTGCTGGTCAGCAGCGTGGACCGGTACGGGATGGCGGAGGCGTTTACGCAAGCGGGAGCCGAGATGCTGTTTGGCGATTTCTACTTCGCGCTCGGCATCCCGGTGCCGATGCGCCACCTCGGCACGGTGCGGCTGCTTGCGGCGTGCATGTTGCCGCTGGTGACGAAGCTGCCGTTTCAGATGCTCTACCCGACCGGGGCGAAGCAGGAACGGACGACGCCGAAGTACCCGCACCTCTTCCGGTGGGCGGAGGTCGTCGCCGGGGACTTCCATTTCATTCGCCGGTACATGCCGGACGATCTGGCCGGCAAGACGATCTTCACCCAGACGATCACGCCCGAGGACCGCGCCGCGCTCGAGCGCCGCGGGGCGTCCGTGCTGATCACGGCGGCGCCGGATATCGAGGGACGGTCGTTCGCGACCAACGTCCTGGAAGGGATCGTCGTGGCGCTGTCCGGGCGGCGCAGCGAGGACCTGACACCCGACGAGTTCGTGCAGTGGATGCTCCGCGCGGGGTTCCGTCCGCGCGTGGAGCGCCTCGCGGCGGCCTGAAGGAGCACGGGACAAGGACACGGCGATGAGCGGACCGATCGGCCGGTTTGGATTGGTGATCCACCCCCAGAACATCGCGGACTTCACCAAGAGGTTTCCGTTCACGCGCCTGTTGCCGGGCGGTCTCGTGGAGCGCATGTTCCAGGTGGTGCCTCCGTTCGAAGCGTCGCACATCACCGGGATCGTGTCGGCGACCGGTGCGCGGGCGGAGGGCTGGTTCATCGCGCTGCCGTGGACGCCCCGCGTGCTGCTGGCGACCCCGCCCGAAGTGACGTATCCCCGGCTGATCCAGGCCGGTCGGATCGCCGAGCGCCTGGGCGCCGGCATCGTCGGGCTCGCGGCGTTCACGAAGGTCGTTGGCGACCGGGGCGTGTCGGTGGCACGCGCGCTCGATGCCGGGGTCACCACCGGCAACAGCCTGACCGCCGCGACCGCGGTGGAGGGTGCCCTGGTGGCGGCGTCCCGGATGGGGCTTGATCCACGCGCGGCCCGGGTGGCGGTCATCGGCGCGACCGGGTCGATCGGCGGGGCGTGCAGCCAGATGCTCGCACCGCAGGTCGGGGAACTCGTGTTGGTGGCGCGGACCCGTGACCGCCTCGAGCGCCTCGCCGGCCGGCTGCGCGAGACCGCCACGACGCCCGTCTCGATCACGTCCGATGTCCGCGCGGCGGTCGGCGCCGCCGACATCGTCCTCACGGTCAGCTCCGCGATCGACGTGCTGATCGAGCCCGAGGATCTCCGGCCCGGCGCGGTTGTCTGTGACGTCGCGCGGCCCCGGAACGTCTCCCGGCTGGTGTACGAGCGGCGGCGGGACGTGCTCGTGATAGACGGCGGGGTGATCGACGTGCCCGGGCCCGTGGATTTCGGCCTCGACTTCGGCTTTCCGCCGGGTACGTGCGAGGCGTGCATGGCCGAGACGATCCTGCTGGCGCTCGAGCACCGCTACGACGACTACACCCTGGGCCCGGAGATCGAGCTGGCCAAGGCGGAGGAGATTCACGCCCTCATGCGCAAGCACGGGTTCCGTCTGACCGGGTTGCGCCGGTTTGAGCGCAAGATCTCCGACGAAGAACTCGACGCGATTCGCGCCGCGGCACGCGGGGCGCGGCCTCACGTCGCTGTGCCCCGCGGCGGTGCGCGGGACGCCGTGGTCCCGGAAGGCCTTTGACAAGGTGTCCACCGTTATGTATACTACGCGAGAGTTCGAGGCTGAGGGGTGTCCCTCAGTCTCGTATCCTCTTATAACGGGGTTTGGGCCCCTCTGGTGATGGGGTGGGCGCCCCCGCAGGTGAGCTGACCGGTATGGACGAGAAGGAAACCATCCTGACGCCCGAAGGCTTGCGCAAGCTTGAGGAAGAGTTGGATCATCTCAAGACGGTCAAGCGCAAGGAGGTCGCCGAACGGATCAAGCAGGCCAAAGAGTTTGGCGACCTGGCCGAGAATTCGGAGTACGAGGACGCCAAGAACGAGCAGGCGTTCACGGAAGGCCGGATCCTCACGCTCGAGGGAATGCTCCGCAGCGTGAAGGTGATCGACAACCACGATGTCCGCTCGGACGTGGTGACGATCGGCAGCACCGTCAAGATCGCCGACGAGTCCGGCGAGGATCTGACCTACACGATCGTCGGGTCCGCCGAGGCGGATCCGTTGCGGGACAAGATCAGCAACGAATCGCCGGTGGGACGCGCCCTGCTCGGCAAGCGGAAGGGGCAAGTCGTGACGGTCCACGTCCCGGCCGGGACCATCCGTTACACAATCCGGGCCATCAAGCGGTAATCTCGGTGGCCGGAGTTCCCAGCGGATTGCGCGCGTGTGCCCGGTCGGCCGGACATCGCCAAGTCTGCCCAAATTGACCGGGCGGAACTCGATCAACCGATAGGCGTTCCTCCGTCTTCCGCCGTCTCGAGTCGCGTCTTGCGCCCCGCGTGCGCCACACCCGGCGTGCGGTTCTCCGGCAGGGCCCCGGCCGCGCCGGCCGGCCGAACGAGGCCGGTTCTCCCCGGGGCGGCCCGGCAAAGTGCACGTCGTGGGTGACCCATCGATGGGGAACATACTAGAGTAGGGGGCGTCTCGAGCCCGAGAGGGCGCGAGATGGCAGGAGTCCGTGGCGGGGCGAAGAAGAGAACGCCAGATTATCGCCCGACTGTCGACGCGACGGCCGGGTGTGGGAATGGCGGGGGGGACGCTGAACGTAATCCTCTACAGGATCTCTCCCTCGCCCTCTGCCGGGCGCCCGGATCAGGGACGAGTAGAACCTCGGGGTAGCGGAACAACGATCATGGCAGGACTCGTATCAGTGGGTAGCGGTCGCAGACGTCGGCGCCGGTTCGCGATGGAGAGGTCCCGGCAGAGAGGAGGTCACGCGCGAGATGTTTGAACGGTTTACCGAACGTGCCCGCCGCGTCATCATCCTCGCTCAGGAGGAGGCGAAGCGGCTCAATCATAGCGCGGTCGGTACGGAGCATATCCTCCTCGGTATCATCCGCGAGGGCGAGGGCGTGGCCAGCAAGGTCCTCGAGTCCCTCAACATCAACCCGGACCGCGTCCGCGCGGAGATCGAGAGCGCGATCGGTCGCGGAGAACGGACGCCCTACGAAGAGGTGGCGTTTACCCCGCGGGCCAAGAAGGTCCTGGAGCTCGCGCTCGACGAGGCCCGGAGGTTAGGGCACAACTACATCGGCACCGAGCACCTGCTTCTCGGGTTGATCCGCGAGGGCGAGGGCGTGGCTGCCCGCGTGCTCGAGGCGATGGGCGCGGACCTCGAGCGAGTCCGTTCCCAGGTCGTGTACCTCCTTGGGGAAGAGGGCACTGCGTCGTACACCAAGCAGGCGAGCAAGACCCCCACGCTCGACGAATTCGGCCGCGATCTGACGAAGCACGCCCGTGACAACAAACTCGACCCGGTGATCGGGCGCGAGCGGGAGATCGAGCGCGTGATCCAGGTGCTCTCCCGGCGCACCAAGAACAACCCCGCCCTGATCGGCGAGCCGGGCGTGGGGAAGACCGCGATCACCGAAGGGCTCGCGCAGCGGATCGTCCGGGGCGACGTCCCCGAGGTGCTCAGGACGAAGCGGGTGGTGCAGCTCGACCTCGCCGCCCTCGTCGCCGGCACGAAGTACCGGGGCGAGTTCGAAGAGCGGATGAAGAAGGTCATGGAGGAGATCCGGAAGGCCCAGGGCGAGGTCATCCTGTTCGTGGACGAGCTGCACACGCTCGTCGGCGCCGGGGCCGCGGAAGGCGCGATCGACGCGAGCAACATCCTCAAGCCGTCCCTGTCGCGGGGCGAGCTCCAGTGCATCGGTGCCACGACCCTGGACGAGTACCGGAAGTACGTCGAGCGCGATGCGGCGCTGGAGCGCCGGTTCGCGCCGATTCTCGTGGCGGAGCCGACCGTGGAGCAGAGCATCGAGATCCTGCGCGGGCTCCGCGAGCGGTACGAGGCGCACCACGGCGTCAAGATCAGCGACGAGGCCCTCGTCGCCGCGGCGACGCTGGCCGACAAGTACATCTCGGACCGGTTCCTGCCCGACAAGGCGATCGACCTCATGGACGAGGCCGCGAGCAAGATCCGCCTGCAGGCGAGCTTCCTGCCTCAGGAAGTGCGGCAGGCGCTCGAGAAGGCCGACCGGGTCCGCCGGGAGAAGGAAGAGGCGATCAAGGGACAGGACTTCGAGAAGGCAGCGAGCCTCCGCGATAAGGAAAAGGTGCTCCGGCAGAAGCTGGAGGAGCTTGAGAGCTCCTGGAAGACCGACAAGGGGCGCGACATCACCACGGTCAGCGCGGACGACATCGCCGACATCGTGTCCAGCTGGACGGGGATCCCCGTGATGCGCCTCGTCGAGGAGGAGACCGAGAAACTCCTCCGCATGGAGGATTCGCTGCACAAGCGGATCATCGGGCAGGAAGAGGCCGTGCGCGCAGTGTCCCGTGCGGTCCGGCGGGCTCGCGCCGGGCTCAAGGACGCGCGGCGGCCGATCGGGTCGTTCATCTTCCTGGGCCCCACGGGCGTCGGGAAGACGGAGCTGACGCTGGCGCTCGCCGAGTTCCTGTTCGGGGACGAGGGGGCGGTCATTCGCATCGACATGTCCGAGTACACGGAGCGCCACACGGTGTCGCGGCTCGTCGGAGCCCCTCCGGGATACGTCGGGTACGAGGAGGGCGGCCAGCTCACCGAGCAGGTGCGCCGGCGGCCGTACTCGGTCGTGCTCCTGGACGAGATCGAGAAGGCCCACCCGGAGATTTTCAACGTGTTGCTCCAGATCCTGGAGGACGGGCGGCTCACGGACGCGCAGGGGCGCGCGGTGGACTTCAAGAACTGCGTTGTGATCATGACGAGCAACGTCGGCGCGCCGCAGATCCAGCGGGACACCACGTTCGGGTTCCGCGCTCCGGACACGGAGGCGGCGGAGACGCAGAGCACGTATGATCGGATGAAGACGCACGTGATGGAGGAGCTGCGCCGGACCTTCCGGCCGGAGTTCCTGAATCGCGTGGACGAGATCATCGTGTTCCGGTCGCTGTCGCGCGAGCAGATCGCGTTGATCGTGGACATCCTGATGGAGCGGGTGCGTCGCGAGATCCGCGGACAGGGAATGGAGCTGACCCTCACCGACGCGGCGCGCGAGGTGCTCGCGCAGGAGGGGTTCGACCCGCAGTACGGCGCGCGGCCGCTCCGGCGCGCGATCCAGCGCCTGGTCGAGGACCCGCTGTCCGACGACATGCTGCGCGGCAAGTTCAGCGCCGGCGACAAGATCGTGCTGGACGCGCGGGACGGACAGGTGGTGTTCGAGAAGAAGCGGGAACCGGAGCCGGTATCCGCCGACACCGGATCATAGCGAAGCACGTGGCAGGCGAGCGTGGGGGGGGGGGGGGGGGGGGG
>DASQGM010000449.1:0-5968 GCA_035632615.1 bacterium
CTCGCATGATTCCCCGCTACACCTCGCCGGAGATGGCGGCCTTGTGGAGTCAGGAGACCAAGTTCAACACGTGGCTGGAGATCGAGCTGCTCGCGGCGGAGGCCCAGGCGACGCTGGGGCTCGTTCCCGCCGACGCCGCCCGGCGCCTGCGCGAGCGCGCCAGCGTGACGAGCGCGGCCCGGATCGACGAGATCGAGGAGAAGGAGACCCGGCACGACGTCGTGGCGTTCCTCCGCGTCGTGGGGGAGACGGTCGGCGAGGACGCCAGGTTCCTGCACAAAGGGCTTGGCTCGTCCGACGTCGTCGACACCGCGCTCTCCGTGCTGATGGTCCGCGCGGCGGACATCCTCGCCGCGGGGCTCGACGGTCTCCGCACGGCGTTGGGCGCGCTCGCGCACACCCACCGCCACACCGTGATGGCCGGGCGCACGCACGGCATCCAGGCGGAGCCGATCACGTTCGGCCTCAAGGCGGCGCTGTGGTACGCCGAGGTCGGGCGAGGGATCGACCGTGTGCGGCGCGCCCGCGACGTGATCGCGGTCGGGAAACTCTCCGGCGAGGTCGGGACGTTCGCGCACACCCCGCCCGAGGTGGAGGCGTTCGTGTGCGAGCGGTTGGGGCTTCGCCCGGCGCCCGTCTCCTCGCAGGTGCTGCAGCGGGACCGGCACGCGGAGTACGTGGCGCACCTCGCCGTGGTCGCCGGGACGCTCGAGAAGATCGCGACCGAGATTCGCACCCTGCAGCGTACCGAGCTGCGCGAGGTGGAGGAGCCGTTCCGCGCCGGGCAGACCGGATCGTCCGCGATGCCGCACAAGCGGAACCCGATCATCTGCGAGCGCGTGGCGGGGCTCGCGCGCGTCGTGCGCGGCTACGCGGCGTCGGCGCTCGAGGACATCGCGCTGTGGGGTGAGCGGGACATTACGCACTCGTCCGTAGAGCGCGTGATCGTGCCCGATGCCACGACGGTGCTCGACTACATGATCCGGAAGCTCACCGCCGTCATCGCGGGGCTGCGCGTCTACCCCGAGCATATGCGGGCCAACCTCGAGCGGACCGGGGGCTTGGTGTTTTCCCACCGGGTGCTCCTCGCGCTCCTCGACACGGGGCTCGGCCGCGACGAGGCCTACCGGATCGTGCAGTCGGCGGCGATGCGGGCGTGGGACGGCGGCGGGTCGTTCCGCGATCTCGTCCGGGCGTCCGGCGCGCTGACCGATGCCGAGTTGGCGGCGTGCTTCGATGCGTCGCACGCTCTGCAGCACATCGACGCCATCTTTGCGCGCGTCGGGCTGGACGCGGTCGGGCCGGCCGCACCGTCCGATCGCCCGGCGCACGCGGCCGGCCGCCAGGGCAGCGGCCGGCCGTGACCCACGGCTACAGGCACAGGGCACACCCATCAACGAAGGGGGACGCACACGCATGGACGATACCGTAACCGGCAACCGGCCGCCGGCGGCGCTGCTTGAGACGCGCCTCGACCTGCCGCTGTTCTCCCGTGGGAAGGTGCGGGACATCTATGAGCTAGGCGACCGGCTCGTGCTGGTCGCGACGGACCGGCTCTCGGCGTTCGACTGCGTGCTCGCGACCGGGATCCCGGACCGCGGCCGCGTGCTGACCGGGGTGTCGGCGTTCTGGTTCGAGCGGCTCCGCGACGTCGTGCCGAACCACATGATCACCGTCGATCCCGACGCGTTTCCGCCGGCGCTGCGTCCGCACCGGGACCAGCTCGCCGGACGGACGATGCTCGTGCACCGCTGCCGGCGGATCGACTTCGAGTGCGTGGTGCGAGGCTACCTGGCCGGGTCGGCGTGGAAAGAGTACCAGGGGTCGGGGCGGGTCTGCGGGGTACCGCTTCCCGCGGGCCTGCGGGCGGGGAGCCGGCTTCCGGAGCCGATCTTCACCCCCGCGACGAAGAACGACAGCGGCCACGACGAGAACATCTCCGCGGCCCGGATGGCCGCGCAGCTCGGGCCGGCGCTCGCCCGACGCCTGGAGGAGACGAGCCTCCGGCTGTACCGCGAGGCGGCGGTCGCCGCGGAGCGCGTCGGGTTTTTGCTCGTCGACACCAAGTTCGAGTTCGGGATGCGCGGCGACGCGCTGACCCTGATCGACGAGGCGCTGACGCCCGATTCCTCGCGCTTTTGGGACGCCGCGTCGTACGCCGCCACCGGGTCGACCGAGAGCTTCGACAAGCAGGTGGTGCGGGACTATTTGGAACGGACCGGGTGGAACAAGCGGCCGCCCGCCCCGGCGCTGCCCGACGACGTGGTCGACGCGACGCGGGCGCGGTATCTCGAGGTGTACCGGCGGCTCGTCGGCCACGCACTGGCGGAGGCGTGAGGGTGGCGGGCGGCGTGCGAACGGTCCGGATTATCGTCACCCTGAAGCCCGGCGTGCTCGACGCGCCCGGGCAGGCGATTCTCAAGGGGCTCGGTGCGCTGGGGCACAGCGGCGTGCAGGCGGTGCGGGCGGGACGGTACTTCGAGATCGAGGTGGAACAGAGCGACGGGTTGGACGAGCGCGTGCGCGAGATGTGCGAGGGGTTTCTCGCCAACACGTTGATCGAGCAGTACCGATACGAGATCGCGTGAGGCACACACGACGCACAGGCGAGAGGGGTGGCGTGTGAACATCGGCATCGTCGTCTTCCCGGGGAGCAACTGTGACGCGGACACGTATCACGCCATCCGCGATGTGCTGGGACATCACGCGCAGTACGTGTGGCACGAGGAGCGTTCGCTCGACGGGCTCGACGCGGTCATTCTGCCCGGGGGGTTCTCGTACGGGGATTACCTGCGCGCCGGCGCGATCGCCGCGACGTCGCCGGCGGTCCGAGCCCTCGGACCGTACGTCGCCGGGGGCGGGCTCGTGCTCGGGATCTGCAACGGCTTTCAGACGCTGCTGGAGACCGGCCTGCTGCCGGGGGCGATGCAGCCCAACCTCGGCGGCCGGTTTCGGTGCGAGTTCGTGCACCTTCGCACGGAGCGGGTGGACACGCCCTTCACCTGCGGGCTGGCGCCGGGAGACGTCCTGCGCATCCCGATCGCGCACGCCGACGGCCGGTACGTGGTCGATCCCGCCGCGCGGCCGGCGCTGGCGGCCCACCGGCAGATCGTGTTCCGCTACTGCGACGCCCGCGGCGACGTCACGCCCGAGGCGAACCCCAACGGCGCCGAGGACGGGATCGCCGGCATCGCGAGTCCGTCCGGCGCCGTGCTCGGCCTGATGCCTCACCCCGAGCGCGCGAGCGAGGATCTCGTAGGCGGCACGGACGGGCTTCGAATCTTCTCGTCGCTCGCGCTGTGGATCACGACCGGCCGGCGCCTGTCGGGGCAGCCGGTGGAGGTGCACTGAGTATGGCGGTGCAACCGCCGGTCGCGCCCTCCGAGCGGGCGGCGGCCGCGGGGCTGCGGCCTGCGGAGTACGAGGAGATCCGCCGGCGCCTCGGGCGGGATCCGACGCCCGCGGAGTTGGGCATGTTTGGCGTGATGTGGAGCGAACACTGCGCCTACAAGCACAGCAAAGCGGTGTTGAGGCGGCTGCCGGCGCGCGGGCCTGGGCTCCTGCGCGGTCCCGGAGAGAACGCCGGCGCCGTGTCCGTCGGCGGGGGATGGGCCGCCGTGTTCAAGATGGAGAGCCACAACCACCCGAGCGCGGTGGCGCCGTTCCACGGCGCGGCCACGGGGGTGGGGGGCATCATCCGCGACATCCTGGCGATGGGAGCGCGACCGACGGCGCTCCTCGACTCGCTGCGCTTCGGACCGCCCGACGATCCGGCGGTGGCGCGCATCGTGGGCGGCGTCGTGGCGGGGATCTCGGCGTACGGCAACAGCATCGGGGTGCCGACGGTGGGGGGCGAGCTCGCGTGCGCGCCGTGCTACCGCCGGAACCCCCTCGTCAACGTCGCCTGCCTCGGCCTCGTGCGCGAGGACCGGATCGCGACCTCGCGCGCCTCGGGTCCCGGGAACGCGGTGGTGTACCTCGGGGCGCGCACCGGGCGGGACGGCATGCACGGCGCCGCGTTCGCGTCGGCCGAGCTCGTCGGCGACCCGCACGATCGCTCCGCGGTGCAGATGGGCGACCCGTTCACCGGTAAGCTGCTGATCGAAGCCACGCTGGAGGCGCTCGCGACCGGCGCCGTGGCCGCGATTCAGGATCTCGGGGCCGCCGGGCTGACCTGCGCGATCGCGGAGATGTCCGCGAAGGGCGGCGTCGGCATGCACGTGGACCTCCGGGATGTGCCCCGTCGGGAGACGGGCATGACCCCAGAGGAGGTGCTGCTTTCCGAGTCGCAGGAGCGGATGCTGCTCGTCGTGCAGGCGGGCCGGGACTCCGAAGTCCTGCGCATCGCGCGGCGCTGGGGGCTCGCGGCGGCGGTGATCGGACGGGTCGTCGAGGACCCCGTGCTGACCGTCAGCGATGGCGACCGGATCGTCGCGCGGCTCGACCCCCGGCACCTGACCGACGCCCCGGAGTACGCGCCCGAGGCGGCGGAACCCGCCTACCTCCGCGAGGCGCGGCGCCTCGACCTCGAGGTGCTGCCGGACGTGCCCGCCGCGGACGCGCTGCGGGCCCTGCTGTCCTCGCCGGCGATCGCGAGCAAGCGATGGGTGTTCCGCCAGTACGACCACATGATCCAGATCAACACGGTCGTCCCCCCCGGCGCGGACGCCGCGGTCCTGCGGCTGCGGGACGCGGCGCCGCGCGGCGTCGCGCTCGCCGTCGACGGCAACAGCCGGTACTGCTACCTCGATCCGCACGTGGGCGCGATGATCGCCGTGCTCGAGGCCGCGCAGAACCTGGCGTGCGTCGGAGCGGCACCGGCCGCCGTCACCGACTGTCTCAACTTCGCCAGTCCGGAGCGTCCCGAGGTGTTCTGGACGTTCCGGCAGGCGGTCGACGGCATCGCCCGCGCCTGTGAAGCGCTGGATGTGCCGGTCGTGGGCGGAAACGTGAGCTTCTACAACGAGGCGGGGACGGGGATCTACCCGACGCCGATCGTAGCGATGTTGGGGCGACTCGACGACGTGCGGCGTCACGCGACGTCCGGATGGGTGCGGGACGGCGATCTGATCGTGCTCCTCGGGAGCGGGCGGGCGTGGCTCGACGGCAGCGAGTATCTCGCCGCGGTGCACGGGGTCACCGCTGGCCGCCTCCGCGAACCCGACCTCTTCGCCGTCGCCCGGACCATCCGGTGCGTCCGGGAGGTGGTGGCGGCGGGCGCGGCGGCGTCGGCCCACGACTGCTCCGACGGCGGGATCGCCGTGGCGCTGGCCGAGTGTTGCATCGCCGGCGGCCGAGGCGCGACCGTGACGCTCGCCGCCGGGACGAACGCGTCTCGCCCTTTGGACGTCCTGTTCGGAGAGGGGATCGGACGCATTGTGCTGTCGCTGCGTCCGGAAGCGATGTCGGCACTTGCCGAGGTCGCGCGCCGGCTCACGGTACCGGTGCAGGTGATCGGAGCGGTGGGCGGCGATCGTCTGGTGGTCGCGGGCGATCGTTCCCCGGCCGAACCGGGCGCCCCGGTGCTCCGGTTCGGCGGTCCCTGGCTGGACGTCCCCGTCGCCGACCTTCGGGCGGCATGGGAACCGGAGGAGCCCGTCCGTGCACACGAGCGATGAGAAGGCCTGGGGTTCCCGCGGATCCGCCGCGCCTCAGCGAGTTCGCGGGGGGGCGAGAGGGGAGCGTGGCGCGATGATTCCGTGGGACAAACTGCGCGAGGAGTGTGGGGTGTTCGGCACGCGGACGGGCGGCGCCCCGGCCGCGCCCTACATTCACCTCGGGCTGTACGCCCTCCAGCATCGCGGTCAGGAAAGCGCGGGCATCGCCACATACGACGGCGGGGAGACCCATCTGGTGAAGGAGATGGGACTCGTCTCCCAGATCTTCTCTCCCGACCGGCTCGCCTCGTTGCTCGGCCGCGTGGGGATCGGTCACGTGCGGTACTCGACGATGGGCGGGGCGCGCCTCG
>DASQGM010000450.1:0-6761 GCA_035632615.1 bacterium
GTCGTGCCGACGCAGGAGATCCCGGTCGTCCCGACCACGCGCTCGCCGTTGACGGCGACGGCCTCGGCGCCCCCGGCGAACAGCGCGGCGACGACCGCGTGGACATCCGAGTAGTGAATCAACACCAAGTTCGGGTCCTCGCCCGGCCGGAGCGCGCGCGTGCTGTCGGAGATCGTGACGAGCACGCCAGGACCATGCACGGGGCTCAGCCCGGCGAGGGTCCGCATCCGGCTCAGGTCGGCGGCGAGCGCCGCCGTCGCTTCCCGGCCGGCCGCCACCCGCTGCTCCTCGTCGGCGATCTCCTGCCGCAACTCCACAAGCCGTTCGCGGAGATCCGCTTGGCGCTGCTCGGCCTGCTGGTAGCGGTACGCCACCTCGCCGAGGCGCCCCGAGGTCACCTGCAGGTTCGTCTCGATCGAGCGCTCGGTGCGGACCTGCACGGCGAGCACGAAGCCCACGGCAAGCGCAACCGCGGTCAGACCGATCTGCCAGGGGCGCGCCGTCATCGCCGTCTCTCGGCTCACGCGGCTCCGGAGGCCCGGCGTTCCTCGCGGCCGGCAGGCGAAACGCGGAGCGTGCCCCACTGCAGCGTCTTGACGTCCTCGACGGAGCGCCGCGGCGCGGCGACGTCCAGCTCCGTGCCGCCAAGCCGCACGCCCAGGACCGTGCCCAGGGCCACCAACCCGCCCTCCGCGTCGGCGAGCCCGACGAGCCGGTGCCGAAGCTCGCGAGCCGGCAGCTCGGTGGCGACACGCGTCGCGGGGATGCGGCGTCCGGCGTGCACGACGGTCCGCTCCTGCCGCACCGCCCCGAGATTCAGGGTCAGGGTCCGGGCGTGCCGGAAGTACTGCGCAAACTGGTGCTCGCGAAACGCCCGGCGCTCCCGGCTCGAGCGCTTCCGCGCCCGAGCATCGGGGCGGAGGCGGTGGACCGTCACACCCTCCGGCAACCGCGCGAGAATCGGCTCGACCTCATCGCTGCGCTGGATCGCGACGACGTGCCGCGGGTCCGCCGCGCGCACCTCTCGCATCTTCGCGGCGACCGCCGCCGTGCCCTCGATCCACCCGGTGGTATCGACCACGATCGTCGAGGCTCCGAGCGTCTGCGCCCGGGTAATCAACCGCGCCATCCCGTCGACCACAAACCGGTGCGTGTCGCGGGGAGAGGTGTCGCCGACAAAGTAGGCCGAACGGAGCGGGATCTCGATCATGCGCCGGACGGGGCGGTCCACCATGCCGAGGCCGACCGTGGTGGGCGGGCCGAGATCCGACTGTCCGGTGTCCGCGTCGACGATCGCCGGCCGGCGCCCGGCGCGAACCGCGCCGTTCGCCAAGGCGGTAGCGAGTGTCGTCTTGCCGACGTCGACCGGCCCAAGGATCACCACGACGCCGGGCGCGTCCAGGATCGCGCTGATCGCTCTCCGCCACTCCACCATCGTGCCCTCGCCACGCCGGCGCCGCCCGGACGGCGTGGCCCTCGCCCCGTCGTCTACGTCTCGGACGGTGCCTTGGCCTCGAGCTTCCTCTTGATGCGCTTGAGCCGGAACACGTCCTCGCGGGCGCGCTGCTCCAGGACATCGCGGATGTACCGGATCTCGCCCCGGATCCGCGGGATCACGACCTGCTCGAGCGCGTTCACCCGGCGGGTGGTCTTCTTGATCTCCTCGCCGATCTTGCGGAGCGTGACCTCGGTGCTCGCCACGTCCAGCAACGCGGCGACGATCTCCTCGAAGTGGTCGGCACTCTCCACGGTGCGCGACGTCACCGCCACGGGGTCCTGCCCGCGGGTGAGCACCGTGCGCCGCACCTCGTCCGTGGTGATCGTGGGGATGCGGGTGCCCCACACGTTCCTGCTGTCGATCCCCACCTCGAGGCGGCGCCCGTCGGCGAGCGCCGCCGACTCGAGCACCTCGCGGCCCTCGACCGCCTTCGCAAGGCTCAGCAGCGTGTAGGCCTCGCCGGCGGTCCGCATCAACCGCTCGCGCGCGGCCAGGGCGCGCCGGACGATGTTGAAGAAGTCCGCGACCAGCGCGTCGCGCTTGCGCTTCAACAGATCGACCCCCTGCTGCGCCAGCTTGACCTGGTTCTGGCGCTGCAGGAGGTTCATTCGGGTTGGGCTGATGGTGTCGGCCATCCGTGTGCCTCTCCGGTCGCCGCCGTATGTCTCGCCGGGCAGGACCTGCGTCCCGCCCGTCAGCGCGTAGTCGTACGCCTGCTAGACCCGGATCTCGCCGTGCCGGTAGACCTTCTCCAGTTGCTCCCCGTAGTAGTACTTGTCCACGTGATCCTTGCTGATCCGCGTCAGCGCCGTCTTCGGGAACGTCGACAACAGCTTCCAGCCCAGGCTCAGCGAATCCTCGATGGACCGGTCCGCCCCCCCCTGGTTGATGAACTCCTTCTCGAACGCGTCCGCGAAGCGCAGGTACAGGCGGTCGTTCTCCGTCAACGCCTCCTCGCCGATGATCGCGACGAGGCGCCGGAGATCGAGGCCCTGCGCGTACGCCGAGTACAGCTGGTCGGCGACCTGCCGGTGATCGACGCGCGTCCGTCCCTTGCCGATGCCGTTGTTCATGAGGCGCGACAGACTCGGCAGCGGGTTGATCGGCGGGAAGATCCCCTGGCGGTGCAGCGGCCGGGCCAGCACCAGCTGCCCTTCCGTGATGTAACCGGTCAGGTCCGCGATCGGGTGTGTGATGTCGTCGTCGGGCATCGTCAGGATCGGCACCTGGGTGATCGTCCCCTTCTTGTTCTTCAGGCGGCCGGCCCGTTCGTAGATGCTGGCGAGGTCGGTGTACATGTAGCCGGGGTAGCCGCGCCGGCCGGGAATCTCTTCCCGCGCGGCGCCGATCTCGCGCAGCGCCTCGCAGTAGTTGGTCATGTCGGTCAGGATCACGAGCACCTGCATGTCGAGCTCATACGCGAGGTACTCGGCGACCGTGAGCGCGGCGCGCGGCGTCATCAGCCGCTCGATCGTCGGATCGTCGGCGAGGTTCATGAACACGACGCTGCGGGCGAGCGCCCCGGTGCTCTCGAACTCGTGGATGAAGAACGACGCCTCCCGCTGGGTGATCCCCATCGCGCCGAACACCACCGAGAACTGCTCGGCCTCGCCGAGCACCTTCGACTGGCGCGCGATCTGGGCGGCGATCTCGTTCGCGGGCAACCCGGCCCCGGAGAAGATCGGCAGCTTCTGCCCGCGCACCAGCGTGTTCATCACGTCCACCGTGGAGATGCCGGTCTGGATGAACTCGGCGGGTTTCTCCCGTGCGACCGGGTTGATCGGCGCGCCGAGAATCGGGATCCGCTTCTCGGGGATGATCGGGGGCAGCCCGTCGATCGGGTCGCCAAGGCCGTTGAACCGGCGCCCGATCATCTCGCGGCTCACCGCGATGCGGGCGACGTCCTCGCGCAGACTCAACGACGTCTTGGCGAGGTCCATCCCGCGGGTCTCCTCGAACACCTGGATCACCGCGTTTCGGGTGGAGACCTCGATCACCTGTCCGCCGCGGACGCTGCCGTCCTGCACGTGGATCTCGACGATGGCACCGTACGACAGGTCCTTGGCGCCCTCGACAAACAGCAGCGGTCCGGAGATGTAGTTGATGCTGGTGTAGCGCTTGGTCGCCAGGTTCATCGGGCTCCCTCCTTCGCCGCGGCGGGCGCGGCCGCCCCCGCGTGTCCCTTGAACGCCTCGGGCAGCCCCTTCAAGAACTCGTCGATGAAGGCCTTGAACTTGTCGTTCGGCACTTCCTTGAAGCGGGCGATCTGCTCGTTCTGCGGCAGGTTGAGCATCTCGTCGATCGTCATGTCGCGCTTGAGCGCGGCGCCCGCGGCTTCGTAGTACGCCCGCATCCCGCGGACCATCCAATACGCCTTCTCCAGCGTACACGACGCGTCCACCTCGCTGAACGCGCTCTGCTGGAGGAAGAACTCACGGATCATCCGGCCGAGCTCGATCACCAACCGCTCGTCGTCCTGCAACGCGTCCGGCCCCACGAGCTGGACCACTTCCTGCAGGCCGGCCTCGCGGGCCAGGATCGCGCTCAACCAGCTCCGCTGGTCGGTGAAGTCCTTCGCCACGTTCTCCGCGTACCAGGCGTTCAGCAGATTCTCGTACAGGCTGTACGACCGGTTCCAGTTGATCGACGGGAAGTGCCGCCGGTACGCGAGCTGCGCGTCCAGCGACCAGAACGCGCCCACGATCCGCAGCGTGCTCTGCGTCACCGGCTCCGAGAGGTCGCCGCCGGGCGGCGACACGGCACCGACCACCGTCACGGCGCCGACGCGCTGGTCCTTGCCGAGCACGACCGCCCGGCCGGCCCGCTCGTAGAACGCGGACAGCCGGCTGGCGAGGTACGGCGGGTAGCCCTCTTCCGCCGGCATCTCCTCCAGGCGGGAGGAGATCTCGCGCAGCGCCTCCGCCCAGCGGCTCGTGGAGTCGGCCATGAGCGCGACGCGGTAGCCCATGTCGCGGAAGTACTCGGCCATCGTGACGCCGGTGTAGATGCTCGCCTCGCGCGCCGCGACGGGCATGTTCGAGGTGTTCGCGACCAGGATCGTCCGCTCCATGAGGGGACGTCCGTTCCGCGGGTCCTCGAGCTCGGGGAACTCGGTGAGCACGTCCGTCATCTCGTTCCCGCGCTCGCCGCAGCCGACGTAGACGATGATGTCCGCGTTCGACCACTTGGACAGCGTCTGCTGCACGACCGTCTTCCCGCTGCCGAACGGCCCGGGCACCGCCGCGGTCCCGCCCATCGCCACGGGGAACAGCACGTCCAGCACCCGCTGCCCGGTCACGAACAGTTCCGTCGGCTCCAGCTTCCGCGCGGCGGGGCGCGGCACGCGCACAGGCCACGTGGTCATCATCCGGAGCTCGGTCCCGCCCTTGAGCCGCGCCACGACGTCGGTCACCGTGAACTCGCCGCCCTTGATCTCGGCGACATCGTCCTCGGCGACGTCCGGGGGGACCATGATCCGGTGCGCGTACGAGTACTCCTGCACCTCGCCGATCACGTCGCCCGGACCGACGCGGTCACCCGCCGTGACCTTCGGCACGAACGTCCACTTCCGCTTCCGATCCAGGGAGTCCACGACGACGCCGCGGGAAATGAAGTCGCCCTGGGCCTCGCGGATCTTGTCGAGCGGGCGCTGGATGCCATCGTAGATGCTGCTCAGCATCCCGGGGCCCAGCTCGAGCTGCAGCGGCGCATCGGTGGATTCCACCGGCTCGCCGACGAACAGCCCCGAGGTATCCTCGTACACCTGCACGAACGCCGAGTCCCCGTCCAGCCGGATGATCTCGCCGATCAGCTTCTCCCGGCCCACCCGCACGATGTCGTACATCCGCGCGCCGGCCAGGCCGTGCGCGATCACCGCCGGGCCCGAGATGCGCGTAATCTCGCCTACGACCGCCATGGGTCCGTCCTCCCCGCGGAATGCGACTCCGTCCTCACTTCAGCTTCACGTAGAACCCGATGTGCTCTTTCACGAGGCGGGCGATGTACGCCTCCCCGCTCTCCAGCTCCGCGCGCGCCGGCGGCAGCGGCACGACGATCGGCAGATCCCGGCCGCGCAGGAGCCGCGCGCGCGCGTCGTCGGTGCCGGCGAGCAGGTCCTCGTTCACCGCCACGACGCCGTAGCCCGCCGCGATGCACGCCTGGAGCTCCTCGAGGGCGCGGGCGGGCGTGTCCGCCTCGCGCACTTCCACGCCGGCGAGACGGAACCCCGTCGCCGTCTCGCCGTCGGTGATCACCGCCAGCTTATACATTGACGAGCTCCCGGCGCGCGATGTCCTCGGGAATGCCGAGCTGGCGCGCGTGCGCGACAACGCGCAGGTTGCTGACCTCGGCGGCCTTCCGCGCAAGGTATCCGATCACCACGTCCAACGCGAGCGGGTCCCCCATGTACATCCGGGCGGTCATCCGGACGAACGCCTGGTCGATCGTCCGCTCCATCTCCGGGAGGTTCTCGGTCCCGGTGAGGTCGGCGCCGAACAGCCGCATCGTCGCGACCTCCGACAGGCTCGACTGCGGATCAGCGAGCGTGAGAAACCGCTCCAGCGGCAACGATCCCCCCGGGACGAAGAACCGCTCTCGCTCCTCGCGGGGGAGGTCCTTGATCCGGCGCAGTTTGAGCGCCGTCTTCACGTTGGTCATCGTCACCTCCGCCAGGAGGTACCGGCGGAGCGCGGACTCACCCTCGGTGTCGGCGACCCGCATCCCGTAGCGGACGTACGCGCGGTCGAGCGCCATCTCCACGTCGAGCAGGCCGCCGCCGCGTTGCGAGGCGTCCACGCCTTCCCGCAGCGCGCGGGCCAGCGGGTGCATCCAGGTGACGAGGGTGTCCGCGATCGCCTTGAGGTCCGGCTGCTGCAGCAATTCCTTCAGCTTCACCTCGCTCAAGAGGCCGCCCGGGAACAGCGTCCCGAGGATCTCCTCCTGGCTCCGCCCCGTGGACTTGCCCCGGATGATCGCCCGGATGTTCTGCAGATCGTAGCGCAGCAGCACGACCTCGATCAGGTCCCGCGGAGTTCCGTCCGCGAAGCTCAGGATCCGTTGGGCCGTATGGTAGAAGTTCTGCGATAGCGCTTCGTCGACCGCGCGCACGCCGGCGAAGCGACTCAGCGCCTCCTGCAGCTCGAGGTTGTACGGGGTGTCGGCCAGCGCCTGGATGACCGCGTCCAGGTCGGGGGCGTGAAGGAGCTCCTCGACGCGCCCCGTCGGAAGCAGACGGGACTTCATGACCTTGACGCGCGCGTTGATG
>DASQGM010000451.1:0-6219 GCA_035632615.1 bacterium
CCCCCCCCCCCCCCCCCCCACGCCCTGCCGCGGGACACCGGCGGTGTCGCTGCATGAGCTGCATGAGTTGATCATCTCGCGCGTTGCACACATCGCGCGACGTCCCCTGGACATCCGGATCTCACACCACCGGTCACACTGTCAGCGAGGTTCCTGCTGACGCGACCGTAGAACGCGACGGGAGCTAGGCCGGATGCGGGTCTGCGCGGCGCGAACGTGTCGCCGCCGGACGATGCGATGGCCCCGGGCGAGACGGCGCACGAGTGCGCGCGCGTGCTGCTGGGCGCCGTCGGCGCGGCCCGGCCGGCGCCTGCGTGCTCGTGCGACCATCGTGGCGCGGACCTCGCTTATTTGACAATTCAAGACATCGGGGTATAGAATCCATGAACGGTGCGGGCGAGCGTCGGTGCCTGATCGCGCCGAGTCCGGCGCCGTCCCCCCGGTCCGGTGCGCATCGCTCCTCTGACGCGTGTCCGGATTGATATGCACCGTGCTCCGCGCGCCGAATCGGCACTCGTCGCAGTGGACGGAATAGGCACCGGTACGGCCGCGTAGGCGGTCGCGGGCCCGTGTGCGGCCGTCGCCGACTGTGGCGTTGCGGCGGGACCTGCCGGGCGCGCCGCCGACCGCATGCGTGCGGAAGCGGCCGTCGCGAGGTGCCGGGCGGCGTCGCGGGTGTCCTCGGAGAGGTGCGCTTCGGGCGCCGCCGTGGCCGGCCTTCCGCGCGGGAGCGGCACGCCGTACCCAGCGGAGCATCGCTCTTTAATGGAAGCGATGTTGGCGACGCGGGCACGGGGCGCGGTCCTGTCGGAGGTGCCGTGGGACACGTCCCCGCAGCACCGGCGACCCGCTTGCCCGCAGCCGCTGGGTCCGAGCTCGGGGGCGCCGGCGGCGATCGTCGTGGAGGGAGACGTGGACAACGGGGCACCGATCACGACGCGGTACGCGGGGGCGCAGGGACGGACTGTGTTCGCGGTTCCCGGCAACGTGCACGCGCCGGCGAAGCGCCGCCTGAGCCGGCTCTTTTCGGACGGGGTGCGGGCCGTCGCGTCCCCCGCAGAGGCGGTGGACGTGCGGGGGGTGCTCGCCCCGGCGGCGCCCTCCGGGGCACGGATGCTTGTCACTATTGGGGAGAATTTTGTGCATATTGACGATATGGTTGCGCGGTCGGGACTCGGGGCCGCGCAGGTGACGGCCGCACCCCCGGTGCTGACGGTCCGCGGGTTGGTGCGGCAAGTCACCGGCAAGCGCCTCGCCAGGCGCGGACCTGGCCGAGCGGGACATTCCGAGTCAGGAGGCGCGTAGTGGCAAAATCACTGGTGGTTGTGGAGTCGCCGACCAAGGCGCGAACCCTCAAGAAGCTCCTGGACCGGCGGTACGACGTGGTTGCGTCGATGGGGCACGTCAAAGACCTGCCGCGCAGCCAGCTCGGGGTGGACGTGGAGCACGAGTTCACGCCCAAGTACGTCGTGCCGAAGGGCAAGGGGCCGGTGATCAAGGAGCTCAAGTCGGCCGCCAAGAAGGCGTCGGCCGTCTACCTCGCGACCGATCCAGACCGCGAGGGCGAAGCCATTTCGTGGCACCTGGCGACCATCCTCCAGCAGGTCAACCCAAAGATCAAGCGCATCGAGTTTCACGAGGTCACCAAGGACGCGGTCCGGCGTGCACTGCAGGCGCCGCGCGACATCGACATCAGCCGCGTCAACGCGCAGCAGGCCCGCCGCGTGCTGGACCGTCTCGTCGGGTACAAGTTGAGCCCGCTCTTGTGGCGCAAGGTGCGCGGGGGACTGAGCGCCGGCCGTGTCCAGTCGGTGGCGGTGCGTCTGATCTGCGAGCGCGAAAGCGAGATCGAAGCGTTCGTGCCCCAGGAGTACTGGTCCCTCGCGGCGCGCCTTACCCGCATGGGCGAAGAGACACCGTTTGTGGCGCGCCTCGTGACGAAGGGCGGCGACAAGATCGCGATCGGCAACCAGGCGGAGGCAGACGCGCTCGTCCGCGAGCTGGAGCGGCTGCCGTACGTGGTCGCCGAGGTTCGGCGCCGCGACCAGCAGCGGCACCCCACCGCGCCGTTCACGACCAGCACGCTCCAGCAGGAAGCGAACCGGAAGATCGGGTACTCCGCAGCGCGGACGATGGTCGTGGCCCAGCAGCTGTACGAAGGGCTCGACGTCGGGCCGGAGGGCACGGTCGGGTTGATCACGTACATGCGAACCGACGCGGTCCACGTGGCGGGGGAGGCGCAGGAGCAGGCCCGCACCTTCATCGCGGAGACGTACGGCGCGCCGTACGTGCCGGCGGAGCCGCGCCGGTACACGTCTCGCCGCGGCGCGCAGGGTGCCCACGAGGCGATCCGGCCGACGTCCGTGGCGCGCACGCCGGAGTCCGTCAAGCCCTTCCTGAAGGCCGACCAGCACAAAGTGTACAAGCTGATCTGGGAGCGCTTCGTCGCGAGCCAGATGGCGTCCGCCGTGATGGACACGCTCGCCGTGGACGTCAACGCGGGGCCGTATGGGTTCCGGGCGACCGGCTCTCGCGTGAAGTTTCCGGGATTTCTCCGGGTCTATCTGGAAGGTCGGGACAACGGGGACGAGGAGACCCCAGAGGGCTGGCTCCCCGATCTCAGCGATGGGGAGCGGTTGCGCCTCCTCGGGCTCGATCCCGCTCAGCACTTTACGCAGCCGCCGCCGCGCTACACCGAGGCGACGCTCGTGCGCGCTCTCGAGGACCGCGGCATCGGTCGGCCGAGCACGTACGCGCCGATCATCGAGACGATCAAGCACCGAGGCTACGTAGAGCTCGAGGACCGGCGGTTCTACCCAACGGATCTTGGCGTGCTGGTGAACTCTCTGCTCGTCGAGCACTTTCCGAACGTGCTCGACGTCGAGTTCACCGCGCACATGGAGGAGGATCTGGACCGGGTCGAGGAAGGCACGGAGGATTGGGTCGGCCTGATCCGGGCGTTCTACGGGCCCTTCGAGGAGGTCCTCCACCGGGCGGAGCAGAGCATCGAGGAAGTCGAGATGGTCCCGGAGGAGATCGGCGAGCCTTGCCCACGCTGCAGCCGGCCTCTGGTGAAACGGCGCGGCCGCTATGGGGAGTTCATCGCCTGCTCAGGGTACCCGGAGTGCTCGTACACCCGGCCGGTCGGCATCGGCGTGCGGTGCCCGCTCGATAACGGGGAGGTCGTGGAGCGGCGAACCCGCAAGGGGCGCATCTTCTACGGGTGCGCGAACTACCCGGCCTGCACGTTCACATCCTGGGACCGGCCCGTGGGGCGGACCTGTCCCGAGTGCGGCCACATTCTGGTGACCAAGCGGGCCCGCCGCGGGACGACGCCGCCCGTGGTCTGCAGCAACAAGGCGTGCACATACAAGGAGGCGCCGGCGTCCAGGGAGCCGGAGCAAGTAGGCAGCCCCTCGTGACCGGGCGGCGGCGGGCGCCGGCGCGGCCGCCGGCTACCCCGCGGATCCGGTCGACGACGGTGGTGGCGGTACGGCGGGACGGCCGGATCGCGCTGGCCGGCGACGGGCAGGTCAGCATCGGCAACACCGTGTTCAAGCACGGTGCGCGGAAGACTCGCCGCATCGGCGAGAACGTGTTGGTCGGCTTTGCCGGGTCCGCGGCAGACGGCCTGACCCTCTTCGAGCGCCTCGAGCAGAAGCTCGCTGAAACCCACGGGCACCTGGCGCGGGCCGTCGTGGCGCTGGCGAAAGACTGGCGGACGGACCGCGTCCTGCGCCGGCTCGAGGCCCTGATGGTCGTCGCCGACCGCGAGCATCTGTACGTGTTGTCCGGCAGCGGCGACATTATCGAGCCCGACGACGGGGTGGCCGCGATCGGCTCCGGCGGTCCCTACGCGCTCGCGGCGGCGCGGGCGCTGCTGCGGCACTCGCCGCTCGCCGCGGAGGAAATCGCCCGGGAGGCGCTGCGGGTGGCGAGCGAGATCTGTGTCTTCACGAACGATCAGGTGACCGTGGAGGTCTTGTAATCGGCCATGGATGCGCGCTCGCGTCTCGAGGACGGGCTGACGATCGAAAGCCTGACGCCCCGGCGGATTGTGGAGGAGCTCGACAAGTTCATTGTGGGCCAGGCCGCCGCGAAACGTGCGGTCGCGATCGCGCTGCGAAACCGCTACCGGCGGAGTCGGCTCGGGGCGGAGATGCGCGACGAGGTCATCCCCAAGAACATCCTGATGATCGGCCCGACCGGTGTCGGCAAGACCGAGATCGCGCGCCGCCTGGCGCGTCTGGCCGCCGCCCCGTTCGTGAAAGTCGAGGCGACGAAGTTCACCGAGGTCGGCTACGTCGGCCGCGACGTGGATTCAATGATCCGAGACCTGGTGGAAACGGCGATCCAGATGGTCCGGAGCGAGCAGGTCGGCAAGGTGGGTGAGCGGGCCGCGACGCAGGCCCGCGACCGTCTGGTGGAGATCCTGGCCCCCGCACCCCGCAGGGACCAGGGGTTTTCCAATCCTCTCGAGATGCTGTTCGGCGGCCGCACGCCCCCGCCCGCCCCGGAGCCCGGCGCCGTCGCCGCGGACGATCTCCCGGAGCGCCGGGCGGCGATGCGGGCGCGGCTCGACCGCGGGGAGCTCGACCGGGACACGGTGGAGATCGAAGTTGAAGAGAGCGCGTTTCCGACCGTGGAGGTGTTTTCGGGGCAGGGCGTGGAGGAGATGGGGATCAACCTCCAGGACCTCTTCGGCAGCGTGCTGCCGCGCCGGCGGAAGCGGCGGCGCATGCTCGTGCCGGATGCGCTCCGGGTCCTCACGAACGAGGAGGCGCAGAAGCTGATCGACATGGAGGAGGTCGTCCGCGAGGGCATTCGCCGGGCGGAGCAGGCCGGGATCGTGTTCATCGACGAGCTCGACAAGATCTCCGGGCGGGAGGGCGGCGCCGGGCCGGACGTGTCCCGCGAAGGCGTGCAGCGCGACATCCTGCCGATCATCGAAGGATCTACGGTGACGACCAAGCACGGGGCCGTGCGGACCGATCACATATTGTTCATCGCCGCGGGAGCGTTTCACGTGAGCCGGCCGTCGGATCTGATCCCCGAGCTGCAGGGCCGGCTCCCGATCCGCGTGGAGCTGGGGTCGCTCACCGAGGCGGATTTCGTCCGGATCCTCGTCGAGCCGGAGAACGCGCTGACCAAGCAGTACGTGGCGCTGCTGGCGACCGAGGGCGTGACCGTGGAGTTTCCGCCGGACGGCGTCCAGGAGATCGCCCGGATCGCGGCAGCGGTGAACGCGGAGCACGAGGACATCGGGGCCCGGCGGCTTCACACGATCCTCGAGAAGGTGACCGAGGCGCTGTCGTTCGCGGCCCCCGAGGCGCCGGCGCACGTCGTCATCGACGCGGCCTACGTGCGCGAGCGGCTCGCCGGGATCCTGGCCGACCACGACCTGCGGCGGTACGTGTTGTAGTGGGGGGTGCGGACGTGACAGCGGAGCGCGATTACACTCGGCGGCTGTCCCGAAGGGATCTGCTCGCCGCGGCCGCGGCGGCCGGGCTGGCGGGCGGTGTGACCGCCGCCGCGTTGTCCTCGAGGCCGGCGGTGGCGCAGAGCGCGCTCTCGCCGGACCAGGCGCTCGAGCGGTTGATGAGCGGCAACGCCCGCTACGTCAAGGGCGGCCTGACCGCGTTCACTGCGGATCTCTCGATCCTGAAGCAGGGTACCGCGGAGAAGCAGGAACCGTTCGCCTCGGTGCTGTCGTGTGCGGACTCGCGCGTTCCCGTGGAGATCGCGTTTGACCAGAGTATCGGGCACGTGTTCGTCTGCCGGGTCGCCGGCAACATCGGGACCCCCGAGATCATCGGCAGTCTGGAGTATGGGGCGGCCGTCCTGGGGACGCCGGTGATCATGGTGCTCGGGCACGGGCGCTGCGGGGCCGTGTCGGCGGCGATCGTGAACAAGGCGGTGCCTGGGCAGATCAGCAGCCTCTTCCCACACCTCCGCCCGGCGGTGGACCGGACCGGGCCCAACCTCGAGGCGGCGATCAAGGCGAACGCGACGATCCAGGCGGATCTGCTCCGGACGTCGTCCCCGGTGCTCGCGGGGCTCGTGAAAGAGGGGAAGCTCAAAATCGTCGCGGCCTACTACGAGCTCACGACCGGGCGCGTGTCGCTCCTGTAGCCGGCCCGCCCGTGACCTCGGGTGATGGACGCGGATCAACGCACGGGCCCCGATCGGTGACCGACGCGCGACCACGTGCGCGCGGCG
>DASQGM010000452.1:0-4526 GCA_035632615.1 bacterium
AAGTGGCTGGTCAGTGCCTCCGTCCTCGCCGGGGCGGTGATGGGGGCGATTGACTCGAGCGTCGTGAACGTCGCCCTGGCACACATTCAAGCCACGTACGGCGTCACGACGCAACAAGTCACGTGGGTCAGCACGTCCTACCTGATCGCCCTCGTCATCATCATGCCGCTGACGGCCTGGATGGGCTCGGTGCTCGGCCGCAAGCGCATGTACATGATCGCGGTGGCGGTATTCACTGCGGCGTCGTTGCTGTGCGGGTTCGCCCGGACGCTGGGCCAGCTCATCGCGTTCCGAGTCCTCCAGGGGCTCGGGGGCGGCGTCCTCTCCCCCACCGCGCAGTCGATCATGCGCGAGACGTTCCCGCCAGAGGAACAGGGTCAGGCGCAGGGGCTGTTCGGCATGATCCTCCTGCTCGGCCCCGCGATCGGCCCCACGCTCGGCGGATGGCTCACGGACAACTACTCGTGGCCGTGGATCTTCTTCGTCAACCTGCCGGTCGGGGTCCTCGGGTTGTTCTTGG
Organism: bacterium; assembly: GCA_035632615.1. Lineage (GTDB taxonomy): Bacteria > Sysuimicrobiota > Sysuimicrobiia > Sysuimicrobiales > Segetimicrobiaceae > JAJPIA01. Next base: position 521 of record DASQGM010000452.1, read on the forward strand.
CCTCCCTGTTCATCGTGGACCCTCCGTACATGCGCGCGCAGGGGTTCCGCCGCATCGACGGGATCGGCATCGGGCTGATGGCCGTCGGGCTCGCCGCGCTGCAGATCATGCTCGAGGAGGGAGAAACTGACGGGTGGTTCCAGAGCACGTTCATCGTCGCGCTGGCCGTGATCGTGGTGCTGGGGCTCGCGGCGTTCATCGCCTGGGAGCTGCGCGTTGCCAATCCGGCCGTGGACCTCCGGGTGTTCCGGAACCTCTCGTTCTCGTCGGGGGCCCTGATCGGGAGCATCGTCGGGCTCACCCTGTTCGGCGGCCTGATCTTGATGCCGCTGTTCCTCCAGAATCTCCTGGGCTACGACGCCACGCACGCGGGGCTCACGCTCATGCCGCGGTCCCTCGTCATGGTGTTGATGATGCCGGTCGCGGGGATGCTATACAACCGGCTCGGGGTGTACGTCATGCTCCCGTTCGGGCTCGTGCTGGCCGGCATCTCCGGGATGCTGATGGCGCGCTTCACGACCGCCAGCGGCCAGCTGCAACTCCTGGGACCGCTCATCCTGCAGGGCATCGGGTTCGCGTTCATGTTCGTCCCGATGTCCACCACGGCACTTTCGACGATCCCGCGCCGGAAAATGCAGAACGCCTCGAGCCTGTTCAGCCTCATGTTCCAGCTCGGTGGCAGCCTTGGCACCGCGATCGTCATCACGCTGTTGGACCACAAGATCACGACCGCCAGCGCCAACCTCGTTCGCTACGCGTCGGTCTACAACCCGGCGTTCATGCACTGGTGGCGGACGCTTGAGGCGGGGTTCGTGGCGCGCGGGAGCGATCCGACGACCGCCCACCTGCAAGCGCTCGCGGCGTTGCACGCGCTGATCAATCAGCAGGCTGCGGTCGTGGCGTTCGAGTACGCGTTCGGCGCGCTCGGCGTGATGTTCTTCCTCTGCCTGCCGCTCGTCGCGTTGATGCGGCGGGGGCGCGCCGAGGTGGATGACGTCCCGGCGGCGTGACGCCGCCGACCCCCCGCCCCGCCGGCGCCGCCGCGACCGACGCCCGCCCGCCGCGATACCCACCGAAGATGGCGTGCCCGGCGCGCATCCAGAAACAGTCCACCGCGTGAAACCCGGCGCCGCGCAACCAGTCCAACTGGTCGAGCAGACGCGACGGTTGATCCACCGGGTCGGGTGTCTCGAGCCGGTAGTAGTTCCAGCCGCCCTCGGCGAAGCGCGCGCGCATCCGGGTGCCGCGGGACCCCGCGCCGGATCGCTCCCGAACGGCGCGGTCCCACTGCGACGCGAACAGCGCCCCGACGCGTGCGGCCGCCGGCTCGACCAGGTCCGCAATGAGCAGCGCGCCGCCCGGTTCGACCCGGCCCGCCAGATCGGCAAACAACCGCCGCTTCTGGCCGCCGGAGAGGTGGTGCAGGACGAGCGAGGTCAGCACGCAGCGGAGCGGACGCGGCAGCGCCGCCCGCCACCGATCCGCCTCGAGCCGAAATGCCGCCACCACCGCGCGGCGGCCGAAGGGCGCGAGCGCCTCGCGCAACCTGGCACGCATGTAGGGCGATCTGTCGAGGGCCACGTAGCGGCAGCGGGGAAACCGCTCGAGCACCGCCCGCGCGAGCGCACCGCCGCCTGCCGCGAGCTCCACCGCGGTGAACGACTCGTCCACCGACGCCGGGATCAGCGCGCAGAGCGTCTCGATCTGCTCGGCACGGGACGGGACGACGATGTCGCCGAACGCGTCGAACGCCTCGGAATCGGCCTCGGTCCATCGAGCAACGTCGGGACGGCGCGTCACTGCTCGCCCGATCCCGGCGCGGCTGGGCCGCCGGGGGCGCCGCCGCCCTCGACGTGGAACATCCGCTCGAGGACAAACTCGCCGCTGATCTGTTCTCCGGTCAGCGCCATCGCCAGCAACTCGCCGCCGAGGACCGACGGGGCGATGACGATGTCGGGTCGCACCAGCTTGACGCGTTCGAGGTGCTTCCCGTCGTTGACCGCGGCCACCGTCCGGGCGCGCCCCTGAAGCTCTTTGACAGCAAGCACGACGAACGCGTTGTCCGAGTCGTCGGCGCTCATCGCGAGCACCGCCTGCGCCTGTTCCGCCTGGGCCTGGCGGAGCACGTCCAGGCTGTCCGCGTCTCCGACCACGACGTCGGCGTCGTCGAGCTCGCCGCCGTCGGGCCGCTCCGGCAGGATCAGGGTCACGAGCTGGCCCCGCCGCCGGAGCTCCCGGTACGTGTTGAACGCGAGCGGCGTCGCGCCGACGACCACGAAGTGGTTCTCCCGCTTCATCCGCGTCTCCCTCCGTCGCATGATGTGCTGGAGACTGTCGCGCACGAGCGGGCCGGCCACCGCGCTCAGCGACGTCGCGAACACCGCGACCCCCAGCAGGATGATCGACACCGCGAACAGCCGGGCCTCGGCCGTCCGGGGGACGATGTCGCCGTATCCGACCGTGGTCATGGTGACCACGGCGTAGTAGAATGCGCCGACGAGCGTCGCGATCGGCGGCGAGAACTGGTCACCGAGGTAGAAGCTGCCGAACGTCGCGTAGATCAACAACAGGAGGCCGCCTGTGAGCGCGAAGAACGTCGCGGCGGCGAGGCTGCTGCGGTCGAACGACCGGTACGCCAGCAGCAGCGCCGCGAGCAGCGCGCCGTCGTAGGTGGTGAGATACCCCGCGGACCGGTGCCCGACCTGGAGCGCGATGAGGACCGTGGCCAGGGTGAGGATGACGCCGACCACCCACGCGAGCCGGGACCGCATGGCGAGCCCCGCAGACATGGTGATCATCCCAACCCCGATCAATAGGTAGGGCAGATCCACCGGGCGGAAGGTTGAGATGACGAGGGACAGTCCCCCGCCCGACGCGCGCCACGCGGGCCCGAACGTCACCCACAACAGGTGAGCGCCGGCGACCAGCAACGCCGCGGCGAGCGGCACGTGGGGAAACCAGGCCTGGGCGCGGACCGCTTGGGCGACTTCCGCGAGCGTCCGCCGGAGCGCGCGCATGGGTGTGCAGGTTCCACGGAGACGGGACCATCCCTGCGCGAGCGGGCAGACGGGCTAGGGCAGCTCCATGCGCGCTACGCCCTCACCGACTGCTTCCACAGCGCGCCCAGTTGCAGGTCGAACGCGGGGGAGTTGAAGTAAAATCGACCGGCCCCGGGATTCGGCGCCATCTCGCCAAAGTACACCTTGGCCGCGGTGTCGTACATGTCGACCCGGATAAAGTCCAGCCCACGACCGAGCGCCTCGGCGTGCGCGACCAGTTCCGCGAGATGGATGGGCGGGGTCACGGCCCCCTCGATCTGTTTGTACACCGCGTGGCCGACGTCCAACTTGTTCCACGGACGCTCGTAGAAGCTCATGCGCAACCCGGTCAGATAGCCTTGTACCACCGCGATCAAGCGGACCACGCCGTCGAACACAAAGCACTTGTAGTCGGTCGGCGTCAACCCCGTGCCGTCGTCGATGAACTCCTCCACCACGACCCGGGGTTCGATCGACTTGTAGACGTGTTCGCGAAAAGCGTAGTAGTAGTTCTGCGTGAGCCAGAGCTGACACGTGTCGATCAAGTCGCGTCGGTCCACACGCGCCTTGTCGTGCACGATGCGGATCCAACGGCACCCGTGCGTGGCTTTGACCACGAACCGGTCGGGCAGCGCATCGAACGGGATATCCGCGGGGGTCTTCGTGACCCAGAACAGCTGCGGGAGCACCTGTTCGCCGGCGCGCGTCTTGACGTACTCGCGAACCGAATACTTGTCCTGCAGCGTCGTCAGGACCGGCCGGCGATCGAACATCATCCGGTAGAGAACTTTCTCGGTGAAGGTTCTGGGATGGATGAGGTTGGGGAGACCTCCATATTTCATCCGATAAGCCCGCACGGCGATGAACGCTTCGACGACTTGGTCGGGCACGACCGCCATGGCCGCGCGCGCCAACGCGTGCCTCACCGGGGGCGCACCACAGGCAGCATCGGAGCCCCGGGACGCTCA
>DASQGM010000453.1:0-4131 GCA_035632615.1 bacterium
TCTGGGCCCGTGGAACAGGCGAGCCCCTCCGCCGCCGATGGAGCCGAGGCCTTCGCCCTTGGGGCCCTGGAACACGATCACCCCGACAACGGCGGCCGCGGCAATGAGATGGATGATCAGGATCACGCTTGTCACACAGTCACCCCCAAACTACAGCCTTTCTAGATTAGCATACTCTGGGACGCTGTCCAAGGCACCGACCGGCGTCCGGGCCCGCGGGGGGAGCGCAAACTCAAGGGACCGGGCAGGCGCCTGAGGGGCATGGTCCGCACACCGGCTCGTGTCCGGGGGCCATCCGTTTAGCGCGCGGCCGCGCGCACGATCTCAGCGAACGCGCCGGCATCGAGGCTAGCCCCGCCGACGAGCGCGCCGTCGATTCCCGGCCGCTCGAGAAACTCGCCGATGTTCCCAGGCTTGACGCTGCCGCCGTATAGCACCCGGACGCCCTCGGCAGCCGGGGCGCCTCCCGCGGCGGCGAGACGCACGCGGATCAACGCGGCCACGCGGTCGGCCTCCGACCCGGTCGCGGTGAGGCCGGTCCCGATCGCCCAGACCGGCTCGTACGCGATCACGAGATCCTGCACGCGGTCGGGGGGGATGACGTTGATCGCCGCGGAGAGCTGACGGACGATCACCCCATCCGCGTCGCCACGCTCCCGGTCCTGAAGGCCCTCCCCGACGCACACGATCGGCGTGAGGCCGTAGGCCAGCGCGGTCTGCGCCTTGAGACCGACTTCCTCGTCGCGTTCTCCGCAGTACAACCGCCGCTCCGAGTGCCCGAGGATGACGGCGCGACACCCCAGGTCCACCAGCATCGGCGCGGCGATCTCGCCGGTGTAAGCGCCCTGCGGCTCCCAGTGCATGGTCTGGGCACCCAAGAGCACACGTGTCCCTTCGATGGCCCGCCCCACGGCTTCCAGCGCGGTCGCCGGCGGGCACAGGACGACCTGCGGACCGGCCACGGCCGAGACAGCGGCGACGACGTCACGGGCCAGCCGTACCGCGGCGTCGCGCGTCAGGTGCATCTTCCAGTTGCCCGCGATGAGAGGAACGCGCATCGATTTTGTAGGATGGCTCCTAGGCGTCCTGCAGGACGGCGACTCCCGGCAGTGTCTTGCCCTCCATGAACTCGAGCGAGGCGCCCCCGCCGGTGCTGACGTGGGTCATCTTCCCCGCGTACCCGAACTCCTCGACCGCGGCCCCGGTGTCGCCGCCGCCGACGATCGACTCGCCGCAGGACTCCGCGACCGCCTTCGCGATCGCGCGGGTCCCCTCGGCGAACGCCGGGATCTCGAACACCCCCATCGGTCCGTTCCACAATACGGTCCCCGCGCTGGAGATCGGCGCGCCGAATGCGGCAACGGTCCGCGGGCCGATGTCCACGCCCGCCCACCCCGCGGGGATCGCGCGGGCGTCCACCACACGGGTCGGCGCGCCGGCCTCGACGCGTTCCGCCGCGACCACGTCCACCGGGAGTACCAGGGTCACGCCGCGCTGCTTCGCCTCCCGCATCAACTCGCGGGCGAGATCCAGCCGGTCCACTTCGCACAGCGACGCCCCGATCTCGGCGCCGCTCGCGCGCAGAAACGTGTAGCACATGCCACCGCCGATGAGCATCGTCTGCGCGAGTCGCAGCAGGTTGCGGATCACGCCGATCTTGTCCCCGACCTTGGCCCCGCCCATGATGACGACGAGCGGGCGCTGGGGTCGCTCCAGGACCTTGCCGAGGAACTGGAGCTCCCGCTCCATCAGCAGGCCCGCGACCGCGGGCAGGAACGCCGCGATTCCCGCCGTGCTGGCGTGCGCCCGATGCGCGGTGCCGAACGCGTCGTTGACGTACACGTCAGCCAGCGACGCGAGTTGCTTGGCGAATGCGGGATCGTTGGCTTCCTCTTCCTTGTGGAAGCGCAGGTTCTCGAGCAGCACCACATCGCCCGGCCGCATCGCCGCGACGGCCGCCGCCACCGCCGGGCCGACGCAGTCGTCGAGCTTGCGGACCGGTCGGCCCAGCAACTCGCCGAGACGCACCGCGACCGGGTCCATCCGCAGCGCGGGGTCGGGACCCTTCGGCCGTCCGAGGTGGGAGGCGAGAATCACGGAGGCGCCGTGCTCGAGCAGGTAGGTAATCGTCGGCAGCGACGCGACAATCCGGTGATCGTCGGTGATGCGTGTCCCCTCCAAGGGCACATTGAAGTCCACGCGGACGAACACGCGCCGTCCCTTGACGTCGATGTCGCGAATCGTCTTCTTCCGCATCGGCCACCCCCGGGGGCGCCGGGGCGCGTCGGGCGCCGCGGCGTCCGGGACGCTCAGGCGCCCCGCTCGATCATATAGTGCACGAGATCGGCGATGCGGCACGAGTAACCCCACTCGTTGTCGTACCACGACAAGACCTTGACCAGATCGCCAACCACCATCGTCGACGGTGCGTCCACAATCCCGCTGTGAGGATCGCCTTTGAAGTCCATCGACACCAGCGGCTCGTCCGCGTATCCGAGGTAGCCCCGCAGCTCGCCCTCCGCCGCCCGTTTGAACGCCCGGTTGACGTCGTCCACGGACGCGGACTTCTCCAGCGTCACGGTCAGGTCCACCATCGACACCGTCGGGGTCGGCACACGGAGCGCGAGCCCGTTCATCTTCCCTTTCAACTCCGGCAGCACGAGCGCGATCGCCTTCGCGGCGCCGGTGGTCGTGGGGATGATGTTCAGCGCGGCCGCCCGCGCACGTCGCAGGTCCCGATGCACCGTGTCGAGGATCACCTGATCGTTCGTGTAGGAGTGGATCGTGTTCATGAAGCCGCTGCGGACCCCGAACGACTGGGACAGGACCTTCGCGGTGACGGACAGGCAGTTGGTCGTGCAGGAGCCGTTGCTGACGATGCGGTGCTTCGCCGGGTCGTACGCGGCGTGGTTGACGCCCATGTTGACCGTGATGTCCTCGCCCGTCGCCGGCGCGCTGATCACGACGCGCTTGGCGCCGCCGCCCTCCACGTGGGCCGCGGCCTTGGTCGCATCCGTGAACCGCCCGGTGGACTCGACGACGAGATCGACGCCGTGGGCGCGCCAGGGGAGCTTGGCGGGATCCCGTTCGGAGAGCACGTCGACCTTCCGGCCGTTGATCACGATCGCGGCCTCGCCGGGCTCGACCGTCCCGGGGAACCGCCCGTACGTGCTGTCGTACTTGAACAGGTGCGCGTTTGTGCGGACGTCCGTCAGATCGTTGACCGCCGCGACCTCCATCGCCGGATACCGGTCGAGCATCGCCCGCAGTACCAATCTGCCGATCCGGCCGAAGCCGTTGATCCCGATGCGCGCCATGCCGCGCCCCCTTCTCTGTGCGCGGACGTCTCGCGAGCCCGCGCGCTTCTCAGAAGTAGTATTCCCCGCCTACGTCTCGCCCGCCTCGAGCGGCGGCGTCCGCCACACCAGCCCCATCAGGTCCCGGCGGATGAAGCCGATGTTGTTGAAGATCCGGATGCTGAACGCGACCACGGCGCCCAGGTAGATGTCCAGCCCGAGCAGATCGCCGAGGGAGGTCAGCCCCGCGGCAAACAGGGTGTTGGCGACGAACCCCGAGAGAAACACGCGCAGGTCGAACCGCCGCTCGAACTGCGCGCGGACGCCTCCGAGCAGCGTGTCGACCGCCGCCAGGATCGCGATCGCGCTGTACTTGACGTAGGTCAGCGGCACCTGGAAGCTGACGAGCAGCCCCAGGGCGAGGCCCGCGAGCAACCCCAGGATCGGCAGTACCATCGCGCTCACCTCCCCGTGTCGACCGGCGTCGCAAACCGGTGCACAAACGTACCCGCGTACGCCGGAAGCCGGACGTCGCTCTCGACCGCCACGGTGACCGGAAAGTCGAACGCGTGCAACTCGTCGAGGATGCCACCGCGCGCCGTGACCACGGTCCGCAGCGCGTGCGGATCGCCGATCGCCTCGATGCGGTAGGGCGGCGCGAGCCGGCGCGCGTTGCACAAGATCGTCGTGCCGACGCAGGAGATCCCGGTCGTCCCGACCACGCGCTCGCCGTTGACGGCGACGGCCTCGGCGCCCCCCGCGAACAGCGCGGCGACGACCGCGTGCACATCGGAGTAGTGGATCAACACCAAGTTCGGGTCCTCACCCGGCCGGA
>DASQGM010000454.1:0-5144 GCA_035632615.1 bacterium
GGCATCCGCGCACCGGGGCATCCGGGCCCCACCTTCTCCCCCGCTCGTTTAATGTAGACTCGGCGCAGGCCCTCGCCTCCCTCGAGCGTCTGCGCACCCTGGATGTGTCCGTCACGTTGTGCGGACACGGTTCCCCGTGGACCGCAACCCTCGGCGCTGCCGTCTCCGAGGTCCGCCGGTACGGACCCACGTGACCTCAGGCACGACCGCGCAGGAGAATCGGACGCGTCCTCCGAAACCACGCGCCTGAACGGGCTCGACGGCGCAGATCGCAGCACTCATCGTCGCTGAAGTCGGGGGTCCCAAATCATGCCAGCGCGCCGAACGCGTCACTCACTTCGTTCGCCGGTGCCCTCCCGTCACCCGCTGCTCCTCGAGTGGTGGACCGACCTGGAGGGCGACAACCGCGCCATCAACACCCGCCTCGCCTACGTGCGCGATGTACAGAATTTCGCCGAGTACATCGAGAACCGGCTCGACGAGGCGACGTCGGAGGACCTCGTGCGGTTCGGCCGGCGCATGACCGAGGCCGGGCTCTCCGTGGCGACTCGCGCGCGCCGGATCACCGCTCTCCGGCGTTTCTACGAGTGGCTCCGCCGGCGGCAGCGGCGCCCGTTCTCGGTGGCCCAGGACTTCCGGCCTCCCCGTCGGCTGCGACGGGTGCACAGGTGGTGGACGGAGGACCAGGTCGCTCGGTTTCGCGCGGTGTTCGAAGGAGACGACCCCCGCGTGCTGCGCGACCGTGCCATGGCGGAGTTGGGCCTGATGGGCCTGCGGGTCAGCGAGGTGATCCGCCTCGACATCGAACGGGTGATCCGTTTGACCGACCCCGAGCAGGCGGCGATCGTGGTCTGGCGCAAGGGCAGCAAGGAGCAGGTGCTTCCGCTGACGGCGGACACCCGCGCGGCGCTGGTGCGCTGGCTCGCGGTCCGGCCAGCGGTACCGACGACCGCCATGTTCTTCCGCATTCCGTTCCAGCGCCGCCGGGCCCGACTCCACTACGCGAGCGTTGAGCGCATCTTCAAACAGTACGCCGCCCGGGCGGGCGTGCCGATCCCCGAGGGCATCGCGTTTCACCATCTCCGCCACACCGCGGGACAGCAGATGGCCAACGTCGGGCTCGGGATCGAAGAGGCCCAGCGGCTCCTCGGTCACGAGAGCCCGGTGACGACGCAGGTGTACTACGAGGTCACGGACGCACGCCTCCGCCGTGCGGTGCAGCGGCTCCGCTATGCACAACCGCGGACCGCGTCGGCGCCGCGGCGCGCCGCGGGGCACGGCGCGGGCCTTGCGCGCCGGCCGGGGTAGCGGCCCGCACTTTCTCTTCCTGAATGGTCCACAGGCGACCCGCTGGGGTACGCCGAACCCTCCTCGTATCCGATCCGTTCGGTACAGGAGGGACCCGCGATGGCCGGCACGCACCCCACTCCCGACACGTCCGCGTTGAAGACCCGCGCGCTCAAAGCACTCGAGACGCTCGCACCCGAGACGCGCGAGCTCGCGCTTCGGATTCACGCGCACCCTGAGATCGGGTTTCAGGAGACCCAGGCGGTCCGGTGGGTCAGCGACATGCTGACTCGCCACGGGTACCAGGTCGACGCTGGGGTCGCGGACATTCCGACCGCGATCATCGCGCGGGCTCAGGGGCGCGGCGCGGGCCCGACCATCGGCCTCATCGCCGAGTACGACGCGCTCGCGGGTCTCGGGCACGCGTGCGGGCACAACCTGATGGGGGCGGGGATGGCCGCCGCCGCCGCGGCGCTCAAGGTCGTGCTCCCCGAGCTCAACGGCACGGTCGCGTACTACGGCACCCCGGCGGAGGAGGGCGGCGGCGGCAAGATCCTGATGCTCGAGCGGGGGGCGTTCAAGGGGTGCGACGCTGCCATCCAGTACCACGCCGGCGACTCCACCTCGGTCGCGACCGGGTGCCTGGCCGTGCAGCGCATCGACTTCGAGTACACCGGGCGGCCCGCGCACTCCGCGGCGGCGCCGTGGAACGGGCTCAACGCCCTCGACGCGGTCATTCAGGTGTTCAACTCGGTGAACGCCATGCGCCAGCAGGTCCGGCCCGACACGCGCATCCACGGCATCATCACGGACGGCGGCCAGGCGGTGAACATCGTCCCGGAACGGGCGGCCGCCGCGTTCGGGGTCCGCTCGTCCGACAGCGCCTACCACAAGGAGCTGATGGCCCGGATGGAGGCGTGCGGCCGGGCCGCGGCCGAGGCCACCGGCACGACGGTCAAGATCTCGAAGGGGCTCCTGTTCGACGCCCTCAAGTACAACGCGACGATGGCCGAGCTGATCAAGGGCAACGCCCAGGTGCTCGGGTTCAAGGTCGAGGACCGCTTCGTCGGGGCGTCGACCGACCTCGGCAATCTCAGCCAGGCGCTGCCGACGATCAGCTACACCCTGCCGACCTGCCCCCCCGGCGTGGGCATGCACACGCGGGAAGCGCTCGAGGCCGGCAAGGCCGAGATGGGGCTCGCCGGGATGATGAACGACGTCAAGGTGATGGTGATGACCGCGATCGATCTGTTGGCCTCGCCCGCGCTGGTCGAGCGCGCCTGGGGGGAGTTCCGGGGGCGATAGCGGATCTCGAAGAACACGCGCGCGGGGCGCCGGGGAACTTTTCCGGGCGGGCCGGCGCTTCCGGTGCAATGGGTCGCCAGGCCGGGCGCGTGCCTCCGGGGCTCGCCAGGCCGCGACGTCCGGGGTGCGCGCCGGCTGGGCATGACAGGGACGAGAGCGTGCACCCGAGGAGGACCGTGTGATGCCCGCAGGGCTCGAGCCGTTCGTCCCGTCCGCCAGCGATCCGTGGGATGCCGCGAAGGCCGGGCACCTCCTGCGCCGGGCCGGGTTCGGCCCGCTGCCGACCGAGGTGGCCGCGGCGGTGGCGGCGGGGCCCGATCGCGCGGTCGACGCGCTGTTCGCGTTCTCCCCGGAGCCACCGATGCCGCAGATCTTCGGTGACGCGATCGGCGCCGAGCGGCAGGTCGACACAACGCTCGGGTACATCCTCGCGAACCACCAGCGCCCGAAGGACCAACCCGAGCTCCGGGCCCTGTACGAGGTCGTCAATCAGGCGCACGGGCGGGCGATCGTGGCGCTCACGGCGTGGTGGCTCGACCGGATGGCCACCTCCCCCGCTCCGCTCCAGGAAAAGCTCACGTTGTTCTGGCACGGGCACTTCACGAGCTCGTTCGGCGACGTCCACGACGCGATGGCGATCTACTATCAGAACGCGCTCTTCCGCCGCAACGCCGCGGGCAACTTCGCGCGGCTTCTCGGCGGCGTCGCCCGCGATCCCGCGATGTTGCGCTACCTCAACAACGACGAGAATCGCAAGGGCCACCCCAACGAGAACTGGGCGCGCGAGTTGATGGAGCTGTTCACGCTCGGGATCGGCCACTACACCGAGGACGACGTGCGGGAGTCCGCGCGCGCCTGGACCGGATGGACGCTCCGGGACTCCCGGTCGTTCGAAGACCGGCGGTCGTTCGCGTTCAAGCCGCTGCTGCACGACGGCGGCCAGAAGACGTTCCTCGGGCAGACCGGGGCCTGGGACGGCACCGACGTCATGCGCATCATCCTGGCGACGCCGGCGGCGCCCCGCTGGATCGCGGGAAAGCTCGCGGCCTTCTTCGCGGCCCCGCAGCCCCCGGCGGACCTGGTGGACGCGATGGCCGCGGCGCTCCGGGAGAACAACTACGAGCTCAGGCCGGTCCTGCGCGCGCTGTTCCGCTCGCGGGCGTTCTACCGCCCCGAGGTGATGTACGCGCAGGTGAAAAGCCCCACCGAGTTCGTGGTGGGCGCGGTGCGCCACCTCGGCGTGCAGCAGCCGGACTGGATCCGTCTCTCCGGGGCGATGACCCTGATGGGCCAGCACCTTTTCTTCCCTCCCACCGTCGCCGGATGGGACGGCGGGGCGCGGTGGATGAACGCGGGGACCGTCTTCACGCGCGCCGACGTCGCCGCGGGGTTGATCGGCGGGCGGCTCGGGGCGCCGAACCTGGCGCCGCTGGGGTCGGCGGAGGCGATCACGACCCAGTTCCTCGGGCGGCCGCTCGCGCCGGCGCGCCAGACCGTCCTGGCGCAGGCCGCCGGCCGGTCGCCGGGGACCGCGATCCATCTCGTGATGACGTTGCCCGAGTACCACGTCGCCTGAGGAGGCCGCAACCATGCGCGACATGATGACGCGCCGCGAGTTTCTGACGAAAGGGCTGACGATCGTGTCCGCCGGGGTGACCGCGCCGATGTTTCTGACCCGGACGGCGCTCGCCCTCAACAACCCTTGGGACCAGTCGCTCACGGCGCAGGCTGCGGGACGGCCGGACTGGCCGACCCTGGTCGTCGTCCAGATGGGCGGCGGCAACGACGGCCTCAACACGGTGGTGCCGTTCGTCCATGACGAGTACTACCGCGCGCGTCCGCACCTGGCGGTTCCCCGCGACAAGATTCTCCGCCTCAACGACGAGGTGGGCTTCAACCCCGTGCTCACGCCGCTCAAGGCGCTGTTCGACGACGGCCGGCTGGCCGTCGTGCAGGGGGTCGGCTATCCCAACCCCAACCGCAGCCACTTCCGGTCGATGGAGATCTGGCAGACCGCGGACCCGGTCGGGACCGGTCCCAAGACCGGGTGGCTGGGCCGCTTGTTCGACAGCGAGTGCCCGGACTGCGGGCAGACGGCCGGGGTCACCCTTTCCCCGGAGATGCCGCTCGCCATGCAGGGGACCGGCGGGCGCGTGGTGGCGTTCGACAGCCCGGACCGATTTGGCTTTCACCCCGTCCAGGGCGGCGGTGCCGACGAGCAGGTGGCGCTGCAACGGCTGCTGCAGCCGGTCGCGGGCGAAGACCCGATGGTCGACTTCCTGACGCACACGGAGATGAACGCGCTCCTCGCCGCGTCCGACATCCACCGCATCGCGGGCAAGCTTGCGAGCGACGCCGGCGCCGGCTATCCGCGCGATCCGTTCAGCCAGAAGCTGCGGATCGTCGCGGAGCTGATCGCGGCCGGGGCGCCGACCAAAGTCTATTACGTCGGCCTGGGCGGGTTCGACACCCACGTGACGCAGGCCGGCCGGCACGACCGCCTGCTCGAGTCGATGGGCGCGGGCCTCGGCGCGTTCCTGGGCGACCTGAAG
>DASQGM010000455.1:0-4360 GCA_035632615.1 bacterium
GTACTCAGTCACCTACGTGGCGGTGGACGCGCGGGGCGTGGTCGACCCGGACGACGTCCGGCGCGCGCTGCGGCCGGACACGGTGCTGGTCACGATCATGGCGGCGAACAACGAGATCGGGACGATCCAACCGCTGGCGGAGATCGGACGGGTGACGCGGGAACGGGGCATCCCGTTTCACTCGGATGCGACGCAAATGGTCGGGGCGCTCCCGCTGCGGGTCGACGAGGCGGGGGTCGATCTGCTGTCGATCTCGGGTCACAAGCGGTACGGGCCGAAGGGCGTCGGTGCGCTGTATATTCGGCGCGGCACGCCGTGCCGGCCGATCCAGCACGGAGGCGAGCACGAGCGCGGCCGGCGGGGTGGGACGGAGAACGTCCCCGGGATCGTCGGGCTCGGTGCGGCGCTGGAACTCGCCGGTCGGCTCATGGAGGACGAGCAGCCGCGCGTGAGCGCGCTTCGCGACCGGCTGATCGAGGGCGCTCTCGCGCTTCCCCGCACGCGGCTGAACGGAGACCCGGAGCGGCGTCTCCCCAACAATGTGAACCTCTCCGTGGAGGGCACGGACGGGCAGTCGCTCGTGATCGGGCTGGACCTGCGGGGCATCGCGGCGAGTTCCGGTTCCGCGTGCAGCTCCGGCAGCGTCGAGCCGTCCCACGTCCTGCTGGCGCTGGGATTGACGCCGGAGCTGGCGGCGGCTGCCACGCGCCTGACGCTCGGCCGGCAGACGACGGAGGCCGAGGTGGACTACGCCGTGGCTACGCTGCGCGACGTCGTATCGAGCCTCCGCAAGGGGTCGCCGTCACGGGTGTGACGGGGACCCCGGTGCTCTTCACGCGCCCCGGCGCGTCCGCCACCGAACGCATGCGACGATCCCGTGGGGCGCCTCGCCGTCGATGAGAGGCGCGCTCGTGCTCTGTTACCACCGTGTCGCCCCCGCTCCCGAGGCCGATCCGACCGGCCGGGGCCTCCAGGTCGCCTCCGCGCGATTCCGTGCGCACATGGAGATCCTGGCCCGCCGGTTCACCGTCGTGCCGCTGGAGGATCTCGTCGCGCGGCTCGCGGACGGTGCGCGGACCGACGGGATGGCGGCCGTGACCTTCGACGATGGATACGCGGACAACTATCTCAGCGCGTTTCCCATCCTGTCGGAGCTCAGCATCCCGGCGACGATCTTTCTGACGACCGACTACATCGATCGGGCGCGGCCGTTTTGGATGGAACGTCTCGCACGGTTTGTGAGCGGACACCTCGGAGACGTCGTAACGCTCCCCGCCGAAATCGGAGGGCGGGTCGACCTCACGTCGACTGCCGACGCGCCGCGCGCGTATCAACAGCTACGGGCGAGATTGCAGGAGCTGGACGACGGCGCCCAGCGCGAACGGTGGTTGGACCTGCTCGGCGCCGGCGCGCCACCGGATTCCCGGCCGCTTACGTGGGACGAGATCCGGACGATGCAGCGCGGGGGCGTGGCGTTCGGCGCGCACACGCTGACCCACCCGTCGCTGCCGGCCGTTTCCAATGCGGCGCTGCGGCTCGAGATCGACGCGTCTCGAGAGATGATCACCGCTCGGCTGGCACATCGACCGGCCGTGTTCGCCTACCCGTTCGGCGACGTCGACGAGCGGGTCCGCGCGGCCGTGGCGGCGGCCGGATTCCGTGCCGCCGTGACGATCCGCGGCGGGCGTTGCGGGACACGCCCCGCGCCGCTGCTGCTGCCGCGGGCGGCCGTGGCGGACTGGACCGCGGAGGAGTTCACCCGGGTGCTCGACGCACTCGGCACCGTGCCGCAGCGCATCCGGGCGTTTGCGGCGACCCTGAAGACCAAGGTGCCGAGGCCGGTGGCGGCGGTCCTCAAGCGTACGCCGCCGTGGCGCTCGCGCAGCGGATAGCTCGGGGGCGCGCATGGCCCGCGCGCGCACCGGCGCTTGCCGAGGTCACGGCGGGGCGTTAGGGCCGATCCGGGTGCTCGAGGCTCTCAAGCCGCCGGGGGAGCTTCGCGGCGACCCAGGGCAGGTACGTCAGTCCCGTGATGAGGAGCGGCGCCCCCAGGAGGGCCGCCACGATGGGGCCCCAGAGCACGAGCGCGAGGGCGGTGATGCCCGCCACGGCGGACAGGGTGTAGACGCGTACCGCGGCTTCCCGGTTCGAAAGCCCCGCCTGGAGCAGGCGGTGGGGCAGGTGGTCCTTGCCCGTGGAGGTCACGATCTTGAGCGGGTGCCTCACGCCCTGCTGGTACCGTCGCACGTGCACGAAGAGGAAGTCAAACACCGGGATGCCCAGGATCATGAGGGGCGCCGCCCACTCCGTCGATACCGCGGGCGCGACAAGCGCTGCGCTCAACGCGGCGAGCAAGAAGCCCAACATGAGGCTGCCCGCGTCGCCGAGGAAGATCCTCGCGGGCGGGAAGTTGTAACGGAGGAAGCCCAGCGAGGCGCCTGCGGTGGCCGCCGCGGCGACCGCCACGCCCCACCGGTCGAGCGAGACCGCCAGCACCGTCAACGCGAGACCGCCGATCAGCGTGATCCCCGGGGCAACGCCGTCCGCGCAGTCGAGGCAATTCACGGCGTTGGCCACGCCCAGGATCCAGAGGATAGCAAGAATCGCACCACTGCCCGGCCACGGGAGGTTGATCTGAAACCCGCCGAGCCACACGATCGCGGTGACGACGACCGCTTCCGCGACCAGCTTCCAGGCCCCGGCGTCCCAAAGATCGTCCAGCAGCCCGAGGAACCCGAACGCCGCCGCTCCGGCCAGCAGCAGCGTCATCTGGTCGTGGATGACCGGGCGCAAGAACAGCGTGGTCGCGGCCGCGAACGCCACGTACGTGGCGACCCCGCCCAGCAGCGGCGTGGGCCGCGCGTGCAGCTTGCGGGGCGCCGGGTGGTCCAGCACGCCCCAGCGGCGCGCGAGCACGCCGCACAGCGGGGTGAGGAGCAGCGCCAGCCCGCAGGCGGTTACGAAGGAAAAGAGAGGGCTGAGCGTGGACGTTCCTCCCCTCGCTTGATGTCGTGGGCCAGCGCGTGGGCCACGGTGTCGGCGTCCTCGTCGGAGAGCGACGGGTAGAGCGGGAGCGAAAGCGCGGTGCGCATTGCGTGATCCGTGTGCGCGAATCCTTCGATCCCGAGATACTCGTGCAGCGGCCGCCCCACCGGCGACTTGCATTCGATGCCGCGCTGCCGGAGCCGGGCGGCGACCCGCGGGGCGTCGTCCACGCCGACTACGTAACGATAGAAGATGTGCGTCCGGTCCGGCGCCCCATCGGGGAGGCGGACGGGGAAGTCGCGGAGCACCCCGCCGTATCGTGACGCCAGCGCCTGCCGCCGCTCGAGGAACTCCGGCAGCCGGCCGAGCTGGCTCACCCCGAGCGCGGCCTGGAAATCGGTCATCTTGTAGTTGAAGCGCAGTTGCAGGGTGGGGCGCCCGTCGTAGTCGCGCAAATCGCGCGCCCGGCGCAGCACGGTGTCGGAATCCGACAGCAGCATCCCGCCCTCGCCCGTCGTGAACACCTTGGTCGCATAGAACGAGCAGATGCTGATCGCGCCGAAGCCGCCGACCCGGCGGCCGCGGTACATCGCCCCGAACGTTTGCGCGCAGTCCTCGATGAGCGGGATCCCCCACTCTGTCATCGGCGCGAGGTCCGCCGGCAGGCCGAACATGTGCGGGATGATCGCGGCCCTCGTGGCGGCGGTCAGGCGTCGCCGCCCGTCCTCCGGGTCGAGGTTATACGTGCGCGGCTCGATCTCTGCCAGCCGGGGCGTACCGCCGACGTAGCCGATCGCGTTGGCCAGCGCGACGCACGTGTACGACGGGATCAGCACCTCGTCGCCGGCCCCGATGCCGAGCGCGAGCAACGCCAGATGGAGCGCGCTCGTCCCGGAGTTCGTGGCGACGGCCCCGCGCCTGCCGGCGAACGCCGCCACCGCTTCTTCGAAGCGGCGCACCTGTTCTCCCTGGGCGAGCTGCCCGGTCTGCAACACCGCGCTGACCGCCGCGGCGTCATCGGCCGTAATGGTGGGTCGGGAATGGGGGATCACAGGACCACCCGATGGCATTCGAACGTCTCCGCGGCATCCACGCCGATCTCCGCCCCGCGGAGGCGCGCGAGATGTTCGACGTTCTCGACGCTGCCGAAGTCGGGGGCGGGGCGCAACTGCGAGTTGTGGCACCGGAGCGCGCGCAGCTTGACGTCCAGGTACTCGCTGATGTCCACGTACAGGCCCGGCCGGAACGGCGCGTCACGCCAGCCGAGTTGCACGGCGTCGCACGACAGCACGTGGTTCACGAACGGCTTGTGCGCCCGGGCGTGCGGACGGCACGCGGCAAACCCGGCCTGGAACAGGGCCGTGTGGTCCTGGTT
>DASQGM010000456.1:0-3480 GCA_035632615.1 bacterium
GTTCCTCGTCCGATTATACATGGAGCGGCCGGGAAGTTGCAAGAACTCCCGTGGAATTCTGCGGACGCGGGCTGCGGGGATCGCTACGCGGTCGCCCGCCGGGCCCGCGCGGGCGCCACTTCCAGCACCAACGCGCGCCACTCTCCCTCGGCGAGCGTCCGCCGGTGCAGGAACCCGGCCGCGCGGGCGGCGCGAAGCACACCCCGCACACGGTCGGCAACGATGCCCGACCCGATGCACACGCCGCCGGGCCCCAGGCGGCGCCGAGCCGCCGGCAGCATCGGGATGATGACGTCGGCGACGATGTTCGCCGCGATGACGTCGGCCACCCCCGGGGCGCCGTCGAGTCCGTCCCCCCGCGTGACGCGCACGCGTCGGTCAACGTGGTTCCGGCGGACGTTGTCGCGGGCGACCGCGACGGCGACCGGGTCGCTGTCCACCGCCCACACGCGTCGGGCCCCGAGCCTGGCGGCCGCGATCGCGAGAATTCCGGAGCCGGTCCCGACATCGAACACGGTCCGCGCCGGGTCACCCCGGGGCGACGTCACCGCCGTGAGGAGCGCACGCAGGCACAGCCGCGTCGACGGATGCAGGCCGGTTCCGAACGCCATCCCGGGATCGATCTCGATCGCGACGCAGCCAGCCGGCGCCGGCGTACGCACCCACGAGGGACGCACGAACACGCGGCCGACGCGAACCGGTTGCACGTGCCGCCTCCACGCGGTGGCCCACCGGCGCGCGCTCACCGGCCGATGGGTGACGCGGACGGGCCCGGGATCGAGTCCGAACGCCCGGAGCCCGCGCAGGCGAGCGCCGAGCCCGCGGAGCGTCACGGGCAGCAGCCGGGACAGGGGCAGATAGCAGCGGAAACGGCGGCGGGCCCGCGGGCGCGATTCCTCCACCAACCCGCCTGCCCGCAACTCCTCGAGGATGGCGATCGCAGCCTCCGACGCCTCGACGGAGGCGTCGACCGTGATCTCAACCCAAGTGCGCCCGGTGGCAGGGGGCGCGCGCTTGGGACGGTCAACGGCGCGGGCCCGTGGACGCCCCAGGGCGACCGTCACACGAGGTACGCGCGCATCTTCTCGAGGAGGCTCCTCCGGGCGGGCTTGATCTGCTCGCCGCGCAGCTTCGCAAACTGCGCCAGAAGCTTGACCTGCTCCTTGGTCAGTTCCTCGGGTATCGTCACGGCGATGTGCACGACCAAGTCGCCGTGACCGCCGTGGAGCCCGGGCATGCCTTTCCCCTTAAGAACCAGCGTGGCGCCTGGCTGGACGCCCGGCGTCACGGTGAGCGGGGCCGGTCCGTCGAGCGTCTGCACCTCGATCTCCGCTCCGAGGGCCGCCTGGATCATGGAGATCGAAATGTGGCAGTGCAGGTCGTGCCCTTCGCGGGTGAACACCGGGTGGGCGGTGATGATCAGATCCGCGTACAGATCGCCACGGCCGCCGCCGCGCATCCCCGCCTCGCCTTCGCCCTGAAGGCGGAGCCGCGTCCCGTCGTCCACGCCGGCCGGGACCTCAATCGTGATCTCGCGTTGGACCAAGGCACGCCCGGTGCCTCGGCAGTCCCGGCACGGGCGTCGGATGATGCGTCCCGCCCCGTGGCACTGGGGGCAGGTCGCGATCTGCGCAAACTGGCCGAACGGGGTCCGCCGGCTGTACCGCACCTGCCCCGCACCCTTGCATCCGGGGCAGGGTTCCGCCGCGCTGCCCTTCTCCGCGCCGGTGCCGAAGCACGCCGCGCACGTTTCCTCGCGGGTGATCGTCATCCGCTTGTCGGCGCCCCGCGCGGCCTCTTCCAGCGAGATCTTCAGCGTCACGCGCAGGTCGCTGCCGCGCTCGGGTCCCTGCCCGCCCTCCTTCGCGCGCTGCTGCCCGAAGAACATGTCGAAGATGTCGTCGAACGGCGT
This sequence comes from bacterium, assembly GCA_035632615.1. Lineage (GTDB taxonomy): Bacteria > Sysuimicrobiota > Sysuimicrobiia > Sysuimicrobiales > Segetimicrobiaceae > JAJPIA01. Next base: position 1,913 of record DASQGM010000456.1, read on the forward strand.
GCCTCCGAACGGGGCGAACGCGCCGCCGTTGGCCCCGCCTCGATCGTACTGCGCCCGCCGTTCCGCGTCGCCAAGCATCTGGTAGGCTTCGTTGATCAGCTTGAAACGCTCGTCCGCTTGGGGGTCGCGATTCACGTCGGGATGATGCTCGCGAGCGAGTTGCCGGAACGCCCGCTTGATCTCGTCCTGGGTCGCGGTGCGGGGAACGCCGAGGATCTCGTAGTAGTCGTTGCGTGCCATCGCGCGGCTAGAACTGCTCCAAGGTGTCGCCCAGACTGTCGGCGAGGAACCGGACGAGGCTGATCACCCGGCCGTACCGCATCCGGGTCGGCCCGACGATACCGAGCACCCCGGTCGGCCGGTCGGCGACGTAGTAGGTCGCCGCGACCACGGCGCAGTCCTTCATCTCGTCCCGCCGGTTCTCTGCGCCGATCGTGACGCGCACCCCCCGCTCCTCCCCGGCGTCGTCCCCGAGCAACTCCGCCGCGGCCTCGCCCTGTTCGAGCACGGAGAGCACGGGCTGGGCGCGGCGGGCGTCCTGAAACTCGGGCTGCTTGAGAATGTTGGCCTGCCCCTCGGTATGCACACGCGCCGGGGAACGCTGGATGCGCTCGCGGAGGAGACGGCCGATCTGGTCGAGCACGCGCTGGTAGTGCGCCGCCTCACCGATCACGGTCGCGAGCACCCGGTCCGTCAGATCGCTCAACGGCCGGCCGGCGATCCGCCGGCTGATCTCCTGCGACAACCGGTCGCACTCCTCGGCGCTGACGGGCTGCTCGAACTCGACCGTCTTGCCCTCGAACACCTCAGCGTCCGTCATGATCACCGCCATCGCGCGCCGCAGCGTCAGCGGGATCAGGTGCAGGTGGCGTACCACCTGCTGGGGTAGCTTCGGGGAGGCCACCACCGACGCACACTCGGTGACGACGGCGAGCGCGCGGGCCGCCTGTTCCACGGCCTGATCGAACTCCGTCGCCGCCAGGGTACGCCGGATCCTCAGGCGCTCTGAGGGAGAAACCTGCTCCTCGGCGACCATCGAGTCGACGTACACGCGGTATCCCTGGTCGGTCGGCACCCGCCCCGCGGAGTGGTGCGGCTGGTGGAGATACCCCAGTTCTTCGAGCGCCGCCATCTCGTTGCGCACGGTGGCGGAACTGATCTCCAGCCCATGCCGCTGCCGGGCCGCCTCGCTCCCCACCGGCTCGGCAGTCACAATGTAGTCGTCGATGACCACCCTCAGGATCTGGCGCCGTCGCCCCTCAAGCTGTCCCATCGGCGGGACTCTCCCGATTAGCACTCCCCTCGGCCGAGTGCTAAGTCCTGTCTCAGAGCAGACTACCACCTGTTCGGTATGATGACAAGTCCTGGTGTCAGGCGCGTCCCGCGCGGCCGAACGCCCGCAGCAACTCGAGCTCTTCGACGCCGAGGGCGGCGCACACTGCCAGGTAGACGGCGCCACCGACCAGCAACGCGGCCCCCAGCTGCACGAGGGCGCCCGAAAGATGCTGGGTGCTCACCACTCCGCCCACGACGCGCAGCATGACCACCATCGCCGCGGCGAGCGCCGC
>DASQGM010000457.1:0-9483 GCA_035632615.1 bacterium
CGCCGCGCAGGAGCAGGTCGATCCCCTCGCCGAGCAGGAGGCGGGCGCCGGCGCACTCGCGCGCCGCGCGGTCGATCCACGCCGCCGGAGCCTCCCGCACGTTTTGCCGTCCCTGGTCGAGCAACGCTGGGACCGCGGACAGCCTGGCCGCGGCGCGTTCGATGCGGTCCGCGAGTGGGGCGAACGGCCGGAGGAACAGGGCGATAACGCCGAAGACCGCTTCGCCGGTGTACACGCAGGGGTTCCCGCGGTGGAAGTGGGACGATTGGAACTCCCACCGTTGGATCGTGAGAAAGCCTTCGGCGAGCCGGCGGTCGGGCTCCTCGTCTTCGGTCAGCGGCTCATGCGGCAGGCTCCGCAGCCGCGCGAGCAGCGCGCCCATGGCCGCGACGGTCTCGTCCACGCCGCGCGCCGAGTAGTCGGGCAGCCGGTCGTCGTAGTCGTGCACCCCGGCGAAGGTGGCGTTGACCGGGCGGTGCCGGTAGTAGACGGCGAAGAAGTCGTCGAGCCAGCCGGTGAACGCCGCCACGGCTCAGCCGCGCTCCCGCGGCAGCGGCAGACGCCCCTGCGAGCGGCGCGACGCGTACGCGGGCGACGCGCCCACCCACCGAGGACCGCTCCCGACCCAGACCCGTGCCCCTGTCAACGCCATCAGCGCACCACCTCCGCAGTCGGCGAACGCATCGCTCGCCCGACGGCCCGCAGGCCGGACCGTCGTCGGTCTTTCGCAACGCCCGTGGGGTTCCTTCACGCGGCCTCCGTCCCGCCTACAGACGGATGTGTGGATCGAGCACGTCGTGAAGGCCGTCGCCGAGGAGGTTGATCGCGAATACGCTCAGCATGATCGCGAGGCCGGGAAAGAACGCGACCCACCACGCGTTGGCCAGGAACTCCCGGCCGTCGGCGAGCATGTTGCCCCATTCGGGCGTCGGGGGTTGAATGCCGAGCCCCAGGAAGCTCAGCGTCGATCCCGTGATGATGGCGCCGGCGGTGCCGAGCGTGGTCAGGACGATCAGCGGCGAGGCGACGTTGGGCAGGACGTGGCGCGTGACGATCCGGTACGTGGGACAGCCCGCCACTCTGGCGGCCAGGACGAACTCGCGTTCCTTGAGGCTCAGGACCATGCCCCGCGTGACGCGCACGTAGTTGGGAATCGCGGAGATGCCGACCGCGATCATGAGGTTGGTGAGGCTGCTGCCCAGTGTCGCGATGATCGCCAGCGCCAGGAGAATGCTGGGGAAGGACAGCAACACATCCACGAATCGCATGATGGCGGTGTCCGTGACCCGCCCGTGGTACCCGGCGAGCAGCCCGAGGGTGACGCCCGCCGTTGCCGCGATCGCGACCGACACGACGCCGACGAGCAGCGACAGCCGCCCGCCCCACAGCACGCGCGAGAAGATGTCTCGGCCGAACCGGTCGGTTCCCATGAGGTGGGCCGCGGTCGGCGCCGCGAGGGGCGCGCGCTGGTTCGTGGTGACGGGGCTGTACGGGCTGATCAGCGGGGCCAGCAGGACGGCGAGGCCGATCGCGAGCAGGAACAGCCCGCCTACGAGCGCGCTCCGGCTGCGGCCCGCGCGCCTGACGAGCGTGGCGGGCCTGCGGCGCGCCGTCGCATCCCCCGCGCCCTGGGCCACCGTGCGCTCGGAGGCGATGGTCGTCTTGTCGCTACTCATCGGCGGCGCGCCGCATCATCCATCGCCCGCTCACTCGTAGCGGATCCTCGGGTCGATGGCCGCGTACGTCACGTCGACGACGAGATTCGCGATGACGTACGCGATGGCCGAGAACAACACCGTGCCCTGCACCAGGGAGTAGTCGCGGTTGAGAATCGCATCCACGGCGAGCCGCCCGAGGCCGGCTCGCGAGAAGATGGTCTCGGTGACCACCGCGCCCCCAAGGAGCGACCCCAGTTGAAGACCCAGGACGGTGACGACGGGGATCAGCGCGTTCTTGAGGGCGTGGCGCAGCACCACGACGCGGCGGGTGAGCCCCTTCGACGTCGCGGTGAGCACGTAGTCCTGGCGGAGCACGCCGAGCATGCTCGATCGGACGAGCCGTGCGAGGACCGCGGACGACACCAGGCCGAGCGCGGTCGCCGGCATGACCAGATGCGCGAGGCCGCCCTGTCCCGTCGCGGGGAACCACCCCAGATCGAACGAGAGGAAGATGATCATCAGCAGGCTGAGATAGAACACCGGCATGGAGACGCCGAGGATCGCGAGCGTCATGGTCGCGGTGTCGAGCCACGTGCCATGGGCGAGCGCCGCGATGATGCCGAGACCCAGTCCCAGGACCACCGCCACCGCGAGCGCCGTAAGCGTGAGCGCGGCCGTGGCCGGGGCGGCTTCGAGAATGCTGTCCAGCACCGGACGGTCGCTGTGCAGGCCCACCCCCAGGTCCCCGTGGGCCAGCTTGGTCACGTAACTCGCGTACTGGACCCAGATCGGCCGGTCCAGCCCGAGTTGATGACGGAGCTCCGCCGCGTGTTGCGCGGTGATCGGCTTGTCGCCGGCGAAGATCAGCACCGGGTCGCCCGGCAGCAGGTGCAGCATCAGGAACGTGATGATCGAGATGCCGATCAGGATCGGAACCAGGTGCACCAGGCGCTGCGCGATGTAGCGACTCATGCGTTCACGCGGGCAGGGCCCGCGTCACCCCATCGACGTGCTCGGCGGCGACGCTCCTGGCGTCTGCGGATGTCGGGACGCCGCGCCGCGGTCGCACGCGCGGAGGGCGCGCCTATTTCCTCAGATACACGTCGTTCAGATAGACGTATGAGGCCAGCGCGTCGAGGTACTCGTCCTGCACCTCCCCGCGCTTCGCATTGTACGTGATCGTGTCCACCAACGGGATACACTCCGCATCCCTGAGCACGCGCTGCTGGATCTGCGCGTAGAGTCGGGCGCGCGTCGGCTTGTCGCCCGTCGCGGCCGCCTGCTCGAGCCACCGGTCGACCTCCGGGACGCTGTAGTGCCCCCGGTTGAACCCGGGTCCCTGCTGCGTGTGGAAGATCGCCCGCAGGGCGTCGGGATCGCCGTACGAGAGCCACATGAAGTTGACGTCGTACTGGTTCTGGGCGACCCGCGCCCGGAACGCCCCGATCTCGAGGGGCGTGACGATGACGTTCATGCCGACGTCGCGCAGGCTGGCCTGAACGGACTCGGCCATCGCCTTGTCCCGCGGCCGCCCGATGATCGGGAAGTCCAGCGTCAGCTTCTGTCCCGCCTTCTCGCGAATGCCGTCGGCGCCGACCTTCCAGCCGGCTTCCTCGAACATGGCTTTGGCCTTCGCCGGATCGAACGTGTAGATCTTGGCCGCCACGGGGTCGTACCCGAACGTGACTTTCATGAGCGGACTCCACGCCGCTTCCATGAGGCCGTGAAACACGGATTGGTTGAGGCCCTCCCGGTCGACGCCGTACTCCATCGCCCGCCTGACGGCGATGTCGGCGACCGGGCCTTTGCTCGTCACGTTCAGTAGCAGACAGCGCCCCGATCCGGGATTGCCCTTCTTCACGACCGAGAACCGCTGGCTGCGCCGCAGTTCGGCGTACTGCAGCGGATCGATGTCGTCGATGTACTGGGTCTCGCCGCTCTTGAGCGTGCCGGTGCGCACCGACGCGTCGGGGATGATCTTGAACACGACCTGGTCGAGATACGCCGGTCCGTGGTTCTTGAAGAACGACGATCCCCAGTTGTAGTCGGGGTTCCGCACGAGCGTGATGTGGTCGTTGGTCACCCACTCCTTGAACACGAACGGGCCGGTGCCGACGGGATGCCGCGCGAAGTCGGCCCCCATCTGCTTCACGGCCGTCGGCGAGACGATGCCCAGGTAGCCGTTGAGGTTGGTCAGCAGAGGCGCGTAGCCTTCCTTCATCACGACCCTGGCCGTGTAGTCGTCCACGATCTCGGTGTGGTCGTACGGCCCGATCTGATCGTGCGACTGTCCGGCCTTCGTGGCCGGGTCGACGATGCGGTCGAACGAGAACTTGACGGCCGCCGCGTTGAAGGGGGTGCCGTCGGTGAACCGGACGCCCTTCTTGAGTTTGAAGGTGTACGTCTTCACGTCGGGAGAGACGGACCACGATTCCGCGAGCGCGGGCACGAACCGCCCGGGCGTCGGCTCCCAGACCAGCGGCTCACAGATGTTCTGCGTGACGCGGATCGTCGAATCGAAGTTCGTGACAGCCGGATCCATCGTGTTGTCGAGGTCGAACCCGAGCCCGTAGACCAACGTCCCGCCGCGGACCGGCGCCGCGGCGGCCGGCGTCCGCTGGCCGGCGAGCCCGGCCGCCGCCCCGCCGATCGTTACGCCCGCGAGGGCGAGGAACTCACGTCGCCCAAGGCGGGTCGCCCGGCGCCCTTGCCGTGTCGGGTTGCGGTCCATCGGAGTGGCGTCGTCACCCTCGCGTCGCATGATTCCCTCCTTGGCGGGTCTGCGCGGCGGCTCTACAAGCGGCCGGGGCGCGCGATTCGCGCGTCATTCCTGCCGCCCCATACGTGGTTGCGGAACGGTTTTCCTCCACGACTAGCCTTGCAGGGGCAGCGACACCCAGCGGCGCTCGTGGAACGACCGCTCGACCGCGTTGATCACCTGCTGCACCCACGCACCATCCTCAAAGTTGCCCTGGTTGCGCGGGGCGCCGTCTCGGATCTCGTCGATAAAGTCCTTGATCAGGTTCGCGTAGAACAGCGACCGCCACGACTCGCGCGGGTGTCCGCCCCGCGGGTAGAATCGCTCCGGGATCTCGAGCTGCTTGAACTCCACGGCGTCCGGCGTGGCGACCTTGATCGTCTCGGCGACGCCAAACTCCTCGACGAGGCGACAGATGATCGCGCCGCGCTCGCCGTAGAGGCGCGCTTCGATCCCGGGATAGTTGCCGATCGTCACGAAGCTGGTTTGGATCGAGCCGAGCGCACCGTTCGCGTACTCGCCGATGAAGATGTCGCCGTCGTCGATGTTCATGCGCATCTTCCGGCCCGTGGCGCGCACCATGCGCTCGGGGATGAAGTTGCGCATCGTGCCGACCACGCGGGCGTAGTCGGCGCCCACCCACCAGTGGCCGATGTCGATGACCGGCGCGCCGTACCCCTCCAGCGACGACGTCTGCAGCACGGCCTGGTCCGCCGCGGGGTCGACCTGGCGGAGGGGCACCGCGGGATCGAGCCACTGTGAATTCTGTTCGTACCCGTTGAAGATGAACGGCGTCCCGACGAACCCCTCCTCCATCAGGGACTTGGCGTACTGCACGCCGGGGCTGTATCGGAACGTAAACCCGAGCTTCGTCTTGAGGCCCTTGCGCTTCGCCCGGGCCGCCGCGTCCTGCGTCTGCCGGAAGTCGTATGCGACGGGCTTCTCGCACAGCACGTGCTTGCCGGCATCGATTGCCGCGGACGCCAACTCGAAGTGGGTGTGGGACGGCGTGGCGATGTCGATAACGTCGAGATCCGGACGTGCGACCACGGCCCGCCAGTCGGCGCTGGCTTCGGGGATCCCGAACCGCGCCGCGAACTCCGCGGCCCGCGTGCCCTCAGGGTCGCAGATGACGACGACCTTGGCGCGGGGGTCGCGCTGCCACCCCGGGATGTGGGCGGACTTCGCCCAGTTGCCGGCGCCGAGCACCCCGATTCGAAGAACGGAGTCGTTCATGACGGGCCTCCCTTCCGGATGTGCCTGACCCTGGGCACGCAGTGGGCCGGAGTGCTACCGCTCGCGAATCTGTGGATCGGGGCCGCCCCTCGACACGCCCGACGGCGCCTCGGGTTCGGCGAGCGTGCCGAGCACCCGCTCGATCGCGGAGGTCAGCGCGTCCGTGTCGAGACCGCCGCGGACATAGTGGTCGACGATCGTCGCCTGCAGGACGAGCGGATCGCGCGCGCGCATCGCATCGATGAGGCGCCGGTGAAACGTGACGACGTCCTCGACCGTGGCGTGGCTGCGCTCAACCGCCACCAGCATGAGCGCGCCGATTTGGCCGTTGAGGCTGGTCCAGAGATCGAGCAGGCGGGGCGATCCTGCGCGTTCGACGAGCTGCCGGTGCAGCGCGAGGTCGATCTGGATGATCCGCGGGAAGTCGTCCGGCAGACGGCACGCCTTCATCTCGGCGAGCAACGTTTCCATCGTTTCGATCATGGCGTTGTCGACGGACCGCCAGGCGAGGCGCGCCGCAAACGCCTCGAGGAGCGCGCGCGTCATTTTCAGGTCGAGCGCGTCAGCGGAGGACAGGCGCGCGACGAACGTGCCCCGCCGCGGCTCGTGTACGACGAGGCCGCGCTGCTGGAGCATCAGCAGGGCTTCACGAACGGTCGTCCGGCTCACGCCGAGATACGCGGCGATCGACGCCTCGACGAGCCGTTCTCCCGGCTGCACCTGCCCGGAGAGGATCGCGTCCTCGAGGCTCTTGCACGCGTCGTCCACGACGCGGAGTCGCGTTGGCCGGCGGAGCTTCAACGTGTGCGCGATCATCAAGGCACCCCGGCGTCACGGCATCTGGGGTCGCCGCGCCGACTTCTCGGTCGGCTGCGGCCGTGCCCGCCGTCGCGGTCCGTGCTCATCGTGTGGACCCCGCGACGACGGTGGTACTGGACAGGTCAATCCTGCAATGCTCGACTGTGGACTGTCGACATTTTCCATGCTATCATGCAGGCGGTCACTGTCAATAGACGACCGTCGTTGCAGCCGCGTCCACGCTGCCAGATGTGAGGTGCGGGCGAGATGTCTTCTGTGAGTCCGGAATCGGTCGCGGACTTGAAGCTGAGGGCGTGCCGCCGTATCGACGAGGCGGCTCCCGCCCTCATCGACATCTCTCGCCGGATCTGGGCCAATCCGGAGGTCGCCTTCGAGGAACGCAAGGCGTCCCGCTGGCTCGCCGAATTGCTCGAACGCGAAGAATACGCGGTCGAGTCCGGAGTCGGCGGGCTGTCGACGGCGTTCACCGCGACGCGGTCGGGGACGGCGGCGGGCCCCACGGTCGGTGTGTTCAGTGAGTACGATGCCCTGCCGGAGCTCGGCCACGGCTGCGGGCACAACCTGCTCGCGATCTCCGGCGTGGGAGCCGGAATCGGGCTCGCCGCGGTGATCGACGATCTTCCCGGGACCGTCCGCGTGCACGGCACGCCGGCGGAAGAGGGGCCGTCCGGCAAGACCCTGCTCCTCCGGGAAGGCGTGTTTGACGGACTCGACTTCGCGCTGATCTTCCACCCGAGCGCCGAGGCGAACGTGCTCGAGCGCATGCGCACCGGCCAGGGTCTGACCTTCACCTTCACCGGCAAGCATGCGCACGCGGCGTCCCATCCCGATCTCGCGATCGACGCGTTGAACGGCGTGCTCGCGTTGTTCAACAACGTCAACCTGCTCCGCCAGCATTTTCGCCCCGACGTCAGCGTCACCGGCAGCATTCCGGACGGGGGCGGCCGGCGCGCGTTCCCGGTGACCGCGGTCGCGCGCTTCGTCGTCCGCGTCTTCGAGGGCCAAAGCGATTTTATCGCGCTGCGCGAGATGGTCGTCGACTGCGCCCGCGGCGCGGCGCTGGCCACGCGCACTGGGCTGGCGATCGAGTACGGCATCCTCGAGCGGGGGATGAAGCTCAACGAGACCATGACCGGGCTCGCCGTCGACAACGCGGGGCACCTCGGGATCGACTTGAGCCACCGGGTGACGATGGGCGGCATGTCGGACTTCGGCAACGTATCCCATCTGGTGCCGGCGACCCACTTCAGCACGGCGACGTGGCCCGCCGGGGTCACGGCGCACACCCCGGAGGCGGTTGCCGCGAGCTGCCAGCCCGAAGCGTTCGAGGCCGCGCTCGCCGCCGCGAAGATCGAGGCGATGACGGCGATCGACGTCCTGGGGCGCCCGGAGGCGGCCGAGCGGGCGCGGAGGGAGTTCGTGGAGAACGATCTCGGCCAGATTCCCGTTCGTCCTGAGGGAGGCTGACGGCCGGTTGGGGCTCGCGCCCGCGGCTGTCGATTCAAGCGGTCATTCAACGGTGGTGAGAGGAGGGGGCAGCATGAGCATCCGAACCACACGATCGTCGGAGGGGGAGGATCGGCGCCTTCGGAGCGGGGCCGCCCGGTTGTCGCGGCGGGCGTTCGTGCGGACCGCGGCGGCCGCCGGGGTCGCGGCGTCGCTCGGCCGGGTCTTCGGCGAGACCGGGGGGACGTTCGCGGCAGGCGCGTCTCAGGGGGGCGAGCTGTTCTACGGCCTGACCAACAAGTTCGACACGCTGGATCCGAACGTCACGACGTTCTCCGACGTCGCGCGCATGGCATATCACATCTTCGATCCGCTGGTGTGGGAGTCGAAAGCCGGCGTGTTCGTGCCGGGGCTGGCCGAGCGGTGGGAGGTTAACGCGAACGCTACCCAGTACACGTTCCACCTCCGGCGCGACGTCAAGTTCCACGACGGCACCGCGTTCAACGCGGAGGCGGTGAAGTTCACGTTCGATCGCATCGTCGACCCAAACCTAAAGTCGCAGTCGGCGTTCTCCGCGATCGGCCCGTACGACAGCAGCGTGGTCGTGGATCCCTACACGGTCGTGGTCAAGTTCAAGGATCCGTACGCGCCGTTCCTGAGCTCGGTGGCGCAGTCGCTCCTCGCACCGGTGTCGCCCGACGCGGTCAAGAAGTACGGCAAGGACTTCGGCACGCATCCGGTCGGCACGGGGGCGTTCAAGTTCGACTCCTACACCACCGACAGCGCCGTGCGGATGGTACGGAATCCCGACTACCGGTGGGCGCCGTCGATCTTCAAGACCCGGGGCCCCGCGGCTCTCGACGCGCTCACGTACCGGATCATCCCGGAGTCCTCGACGCGCCTGGCCGCGCTCAAGTCCGGCGAGGTACAGGTCATCCAGGACGTGCCGACGCAAGAGTACCAGAATCTCCTGCACGATAACTCGATCCAGCTGCTCCAGGGGCTCATGACCGGGTCGGGCTGGACGATGATGATCAACGTGACCAATCCCCCGGTGGACGACGTGCGCGTCCGGCAGGCCCTGCAGTGGGGCGTGGACAAGAACGCGATGATCAAAGTCTGTTGGCAGGGCGTGTTCAAGCCCGCCAGCAGCATCCTGACCGCGGCGACGTTCGGCTACGACCCCGCGACGCGCAACGTCTACCCCTACGATCCCAAGAAGGCGGGCGCCGTGCTGGACGAGGCGGGGTGGAAGATGGGGTCCGGTGGGGTGCGTCAGAAGGGCGGGCAGGACCTGACGCTCGGGCTCTACTACCGGGCCGACAACTCCGACTTCACGGCGATGGCGACGTTCCTGCAGAGCATGTACGCGCAGATCGGGATCAAGATCGATCTGCACGGCCTGTCCCAGGGCGGGTACTTCTCGGCCGTGCGCGCCGGCCAGCATCACCTGCAGTTCTGGTGGGAACCCGACACGGACCCGGATGTGGTGCGCATTCTGTTGTACTCGAAGAACGCGGACGGCGGGACGAACCGCAACCGCTACAAGAACGCCGAGATGGACAA
>DASQGM010000458.1:0-7175 GCA_035632615.1 bacterium
CCCCCCCCCCCACGACGGCGTCGATCTCGGCGGGCTCGACGCGGTCGTGGTGAAGAAGCTCGGTGTCACCACAGATCCGATGGCGCCGAGCCGGGTGCACCTGCTCAGCCAGCTCGAGGCGCGCGGGGTGCGCGTGTTCAGCCCGGCCGCGGCGATCGCGAGCGTGCAAGACCGGTATCGGATGACCGAGCGCCTGAGCCAGGGAGGCATCCCGATTCCGCGGACGGTCGTGACCGAGAGCGTTCATGAAGCGGCCGCCACGGTGCGGCGGTGGGGACGTGCGGTCGTCAAGCCGCTCTTCACGTCGAAGGGGAACGGCATGCTGATGCTCGGCGTGCACGGGCCGATCCGGCTCACCCTCCGGCGGTGGCAGCGGGAGTGGAAAATGCCGTTCTACGTCCAGGAGTACGTGCCGCACACCGGACGGGACATCGGCGTGATCGTCCTGGCGGGGGAGGTGCTCGGCGCGTACTATCGGGTGGCCCAGCGCGACGTCTGGCTCACAACCACAGCGGCGGGCGGGCACTATGAGGCGTGTGCCGTGACCCCCGAGATGGAGCAGCTGGCCATTCGAGCCACGGATCTGTTCGGGCTGACGTTTACCGGCGTGGACCTGGTGGAAGGGCCAGACGGGTACCTCGCATACGAGGTGAGCGCGTTCGGCGGGTTTGGAGGCTTGTGGCGTACGCAGGGCATCGACGCCGCCCAGCGCTACGCCGAGCATGTCGTTCGGATACTGACGGGGCGGTCTCCTGATGAGCGAGCTGGCATCGATCCTTCACGCGTATCGGCCTGACGCGCACCTCGGGCTCGACATCGCCGGTGTGCACTTTCGCGTCCACACCAACGCGGCGGCGGTGCACGAGCGACTGCGAAGGTACTTCGGCGCGTACGTCGTCGCGGATGCGGGGGCCGGGGCGTCCGACATCATCCTCTTCTCGGGATCTCCGGTGTACGACCCGGCCCGGATGGTCGACGTGCCCCGGCGTTCACGCACCGACCGGGTCAAAGAGGCCTTCTACGACGCCCCGGACGCCCGGGTGGTGCTCAAACGGCGAACCGGGGTGGTGATCTACGTCGCGGAGCCCACCCACTACGTCGTCGGCGACCTCGAGGCGAACTTCAACCAGGCCGTCAACGCGATCATGATGGTGTTTGCCAAGGCGATGCTCCGGCGCGGGTACGTGATGCTGCACGCCTCGGCGATCCTCGGGGAGGCCGGCGGGATCGCGTTCGCGTCGTCGTCCGGATCGGGGAAGTCCACGCTCGCGCTCATGCTCGTCGAGCAACGCCAGCACTTGGTGAGCAACGACCGGCTGTTCGTCCGGTCCACGCCGGGCGGCGCGGAGATGGTCGGGGTGCCGAAGCAGCCGCGCGTAAATCCTGGAACCCTGCTCCGCATTCCCCGGCTCGCCCGGCTGCTGCCCGCCGAGGAACGGGTGCGTTATCAGCCACTCCCGCCCGAGCAACTGTGGACGCTCGAGCACAAGCACGACGTAGACGTGGACGCCATCTACGGGCCGGGCACCGTGCAGCTCCGCGGCCTCCTGCGCGCCGTCTTCCTGCTCCGGTGGAGCCTGAACAGCCGTGGATGGAGCGTGCACACCCTCTCGCCCGACGAGCGCGTCGGCGCGCTCGGCCAGACGATGAAGGGCGTCGGCGTGTACGATGCGACGCCGCCGAGCGCCGCGTCGCAACAGGCGATGCTGGCCGCGGTCTGCGAGACGCTCTCGGTGTACGAGGTGTCCGGCCGCGCGGACCTGGACAGGCTCGCGGCGTTGGTGCTCGAGCGCCCGACGCTCTCCCCGACCGCCGGCGGGTCCTAGCGCGTCCCCGTGGATCCGCGCATCTTTCGCGAGTGCGACATTCGCGGCGTCGTCGGCCGTGACTTCGATGCCGCCGACGCGGTGCGGATCGGCCGTGCGTTCGGCACGTACGTGCGGCGGCAGGGCGGCGATATCCGGGTGGTCGTCGGACACGACGGCCGCACGACCTCCCCGGCGCTCTACGCGGCGGCAGTCCAAGGTCTCACCGCGGCCGGATGCGGCGTGACCGGGATCGGGCTGTGTCTGACGCCGATGATGTACTTCGCGATTCCCCACTTCGGCGCCGACGCCGGCGTGATGGTCACCGCCAGCCACAACCCCCCGCCGTTCAACGGATTCAAGCTCGCCCACGGCGCCGGCACGCTGCACGGGGACCAGGTCCTCGAAGTCCGTGACGTGGCGGAGCGCAGCGCGTTTGCCGGCGGCACCGGCCGCGTCCGTCTCGCGGACGTGCGCGACGCCTACGTGGCGGGGCTGCGGGAGAAGATCGTGCTCGGGCCACGCCGGCTGCGCGTGGTCGTGGACTGTGGCAACGGCACCGCCGGCCTGTTCGCCCCGGACATCTTGCTCGGGTGGGGATGCGACGTCGTCACCCTCCACTGCGGCCTCGATCCGCGGTTTCCGCACCACGATCCCGATCCGGCCGATCCCCGCAACCTCGCGGCGCTCTCGGCGGAGGTCCGCCGCGTGGATGCCGATCTGGGGATCGGCTTCGACGGCGACGGCGATCGGTTGGGAGCCGTGGACGACCGCGGGGAGATCGTGTGGGGTGACGTCCTGATGGCGTTGTTCTGGCGGGAGGTGCTCGCGGCGCACCCGGGCGTCGTCGCGCTGGTCGAGGTCAAGTGCTCGCAGGCGTTGATCGACGAGATCCGCCGCCTCGGCGGACGTCCCGAGTTCACGCGGACCGGCCATTCGCTCGTCAAGGCGCGCATGCGCGAAGTCGGCGCGCTGTTCGCGGGCGAGATGTCGGGCCACATGTTCTTCGCCGACGAGCACGACGGATACGACGACGCGCTGTACGCGGCGGGCCGGTTGCTGAGAATGCTCTCGCGTACGGAGCGGACGCTGTCGTCGCTGACCGCGGAGATCCCAGGGTACCACACCACCCCGGAGATCCGCGTCGCCTGTCCCGACGACCGGAAGTTCGAGGTCGTGGCCGCGCTCACACGCGGGCTGCGCGGGCGCTACGAGGTGATCGAGGTCGACGGCGCGCGGGTGCTGTTTCCGGACGGGTGGGGGCTTGTCCGGGCCAGTAACACCCAGCCGGCGCTGGTCGTCCGCGCCGAGGCCGCCACGCCGCAGGGGCTCGACCGGGCGAAGGCCGTGCTCGAAGGAGCGCTGCGCGACTACCCCGAGGTGGCCCCGGTGGCCTGGCGGTCCGCCGCGGTCGCGGCGGACTGAGGCCGTTCAGCCCGCCGCGGGGCCGCGGGTGCCCCGGTTGGGCGTCGCGGAGGCCCGCTTCGGCGGCGGCGCCACGTACTCGCGGAAGCGGTCGACCAGGCGCTCCGGCTCGGTCTCCACGATCAGCGCGTCCCGGTGGCGTTCGCTCAGGAAGCCTTCCCGTACCATGCGCTCGATCAGCGTCGTGAGCGGCCGATAGAAGCCATCCACGTCCAGGAGCCCGGTCGGCTTCCGGTGGATGCCGAGTTGTCCCCAAGTCCACATCTCGAAAAACTCATCGAGCGTGCCCGAGCCGCCCGGCAGCGCGACGAATCCGTCGGCGAGACCGGCCATCGTCGCCTTGCGCTCGTGCATCGAGGTCACGATGCGCAAGTCCCTGACGCTGGGGTGCGCGATCTCCTGATCCACGAGCGCCCGGGGGATGACGCCGATCACGTCTCCGCCGGACTCGAGGGCCGCGTCCGCCAGCTCGCCCATGAGGCCGACGCGCGCGCCGCCGTAGACGAGACCGATCCCGCGCGCCGCGAGCAGGCGTCCGAGCGCCCTCGCCGCCGCGCGGTATCGCTCGTTGTGTCCAGGGCTGGACGCGCAGAACACGCAGAGGCGTTGCATACGTGTCCTCGTTATTCGCGGCCGCGGCGCGAATCTCCGTTCCCGCGCCGCGCCGGGATCCCCGTGGCTCCGCCGATCCTCGCCGCGCGGCGCGGCGACGTGGAGCAGGGGAGCACCCGGTCCCCACGCAAATGTCCACACGGCACACCTACGGGAGCGCGATAATGGCAGGTACCGCCTCGGGTCTGCTTGATCTCGTGGAGGTCGCCGCGCGGATCCGAGCGCGCGACGTCTCGCCGGTGGCGCTTGTCGAGTCCGCGCGGCGCGGGATCGAGGCGTGGAACCCGACGCTCAACGCGTATATCACGGTGCTCGGACAAGACGCCCAGGCGGCGGCCGAGCAGGCCGAACGAGAGATCGCATCGGGTGTGTACCGGGGTCCGTTGCACGGGGTCCCGCTTTCGGTGAAGGATCTCTACTGGACCCGCGGCATCCGCACCACGGCGGGATCGCGCGTGCTCAACCAGTTTGTGCCCTCCGACGACGCGACCGTCGTGCGGCGTCTGCGCGAGTCCGGTGCCGTTCTCATCGCGAAGGCCAACACCCTCGAGTTCGCCTACGCCTCCGTCCATCCCGACTACGGCCCGGCCAAGAACCCCTGGGATCTGACGCGCTCCGCGAGCGGATCCAGCAGCGGGTCCGCCGTGGCGGTCGCGGCCGGCCTGGACTTCGGGTCGTTCGGGACCGATACCGGCGGGTCGATCCGGCTGCCGGCGTCCTTCTGCGGCGTGGCCGGCTTCAAGCCCACCTACGGCCTCGTGTCGCGGTTCGGCGTCGTGCCCCTGGCCGAGACGCTCGACCACGCCGGCCCACTGGCACGGTCGGTCAGAGACGTGGCCGTGCTGCTGCAGGCCGTGGCGGGGTACGACCCCCTGGATCCGACGACCGCTCGGTCCGAGGTGCCGGCGTACCCCGACCTCCTGGGTGACGATCTCCGCGGCGTGACGGCCGCGCTCGTCGTGAACCTCCTCGAGGGTGAGGTGGCGCCCGAAGTCCGAGCGGCCGTGCTGGAGGCCGCGAGGGTGGTTGCAGATGCCGGCGCGACCGTCCGGGAGATGGCCATCCCGGAGCTCGACGGGGACGTGATGACAGCACGCACGCAGATCACCCAGGCCGAGGCCAGCCACTTTCACCGGCAGTGGATCGACGCGCACTGGGCGGACTACACGCCGCTTGTGCAGGCCCGGCTCAAGGCCGGGCTGGAGCTCCCGGCCGTGACGTACATCGAGGCGCTGGAGGTCCGGAGGCGGACGCGGCACCGCATTCGGGAGATCCAGCAGACCCTGGATCTCCTCTTGCTGCCGACGGCACCGACCGTCGCGACGCCGCTGGAGGGCACGGTCCCCGCGCAGGACGTGGCCAGAAAGGAAGGAGAGATCAAAGGGCTCGGCCGGAGAACGTCTCCGTTCAGCCTCACCGGGCAACCCGCGTTATCGGTGCCGTGCGGGTTCTCGGGCGGCCTCCCGATGGGGCTGCAGATCGTGGGCCGCGACTTCGAGGACGCGCTCGTGCTCCGCGCCGGTCACGCGTTTCAGGCGCGAACGGACTGGCACCGCCGGCGGCCGCCCACCTCGGTGTCGTACGTCGAGGACTAGGGCGGCCCTGCGCGGTACGCCCCAGTGGTCTTGCGTTCCTCGACTCACCTCGAATTATCCGATTGTGAGCGGATCCGAGCATCTGCCGGAGGGATTCTCCCACGGCAAAACGAACTCCCAGTGTCCACAGTCGGATCATCATCGAGGGAGCGGCTCACGCGGGTCCGTCCAGCCCGCCGACTGCGTCGGCGAATCAGAGCGTGTCGACTGAGGTGCCACCGGACAACATCCTTCAGGGGTGAAGGGAGGGGGTATCGCATGCGGCGTCACGGTTTGGTTCGGTGTCGGCTGGCGGTTGCGGTGGTCATCGGCTTGGCCCTGGCACTCGGCGGAGGCGCGTGGACGCCCGCCGCGATCGGCGCATCGGCGTGGTCCCTGCCAACCCATCCGGTCACGGTCACCTACTGGGACTCCGCGGAGGCCGTCAAGAACGATCTCGTGTCCAAGATCCTCATCCCCGAGTACGAGAAGCTCCACCCCAATGTGACGATCAAGTACGAGATCGTCTCCGACCTGCAATCGAAGCTGCTGGTGGCGCTGAGCACGGGCACCGCGTCCGACATGTTTTCGGTGCCGGACTGGTTCCTTCCGAAATATCTGCAGACCCATGTGCTGGACGCGCTCCCCCCGGCGGCCTGGGGGCAGTCGAACGTGACCGGCGTGATGAGCGCGTACCTCCCGCACATGCTCGACGCCATGCTTGACCAGGGCAAGCTCTACGGCGTGCCCGCGCAGGAGAACGCGCACAGTCTCTACATGAACAACCGGTTGCTCCGCGACGCCGGGCTCGATCCGATGAAGGACGCCCCCAAGACCTGGGACGACGTCGCGAGGCTGAACAAAGTCCTCACCAAGTCGCAGAACGGCCAGGTCGTCCAGAAGGGCTGGGAGATGCGCTACATCAACGACGACGGCCACTGGCAGGCTCAGATGTTCCAGATTCTGTTGTACCAGGCCGGCGGCGAGGTCACGCGAAACGGCAGGCCCGTGTTCAACAGCGCGGCCGGGGTGAAGGCGCTCGAGACGTGGAAGGGCGTCACCGTGGCTCCGCAGATCACGCAGAACACCAGCGGCTCGCCCTACCAAGACTTCGCCACCGAGCACGACGCCATGACGTTCGCCGGTCCGAACGCCGGCGCGTCCATCGAGAAGATCAATCCGCAGATGGCCGGAAACTACAGCGTCGCCCCCCTGCCGCAGATCAGGCCGGATCATCCCGCCACGATCATCTACTCGTTCGACTGGGGCGTGAACGCGAAGGCGCCCGAGGATGAGCGGGCCGTGGCGTGGGACTTCATCCACTACATGGGCACGCGGCCGGCCCAGTGGATGGCCGCCGCGAGATACCTGCAGCCGGTGAAGGGATGGTACGACGCGCCCGAAGCCAAACAGGTGCCGTTCTTGTCGGTGTTCGTGCACGATCTTTCGATCGGGAAGCCGCTTGCCCGGACGGCAAACTATCCTGAGCTGCAGTCGTCGCTGGTCCGCATGATCGAGCGCGTGATCCTGAACGGCGGCGACCCGAAGCAGGCGCTCGATCAAGCCGCCGAGGAGTACGTGCGGGCTGCGAAGTAGGTGCGCCTGGTCGAGATGCTGACGGTCAACGAGCGCCTTCCACTCAGGGCGCTCAAGGAAGTACGGGTGGTGGCCGGGGAGTCCGGGCTGGACCGCCGGCTGCGCCGGGTGACCCGTTACTCGGGTCATGCCAGAGCGCCGGGATACTTCGCGCTCGAGGAGG
>DASQGM010000459.1:0-7916 GCA_035632615.1 bacterium
CCCGGGACCGTTCTGACGACCTAGCCCCGGGCGGCGGCGGCCTGCTCGGCGGTGCGGATCGAGACCGGCAGCGGATCGAGCACCGGGACGCCGAACTGCGCGCGGAGATCCTGCGTGATGCCGAGCGTGCCCTGGGTCATCGAGCCGAGGTAGAGCACGTCGGCCTTGTCTTCCCGGATCGCTGCGGCTGCGGCCTCGCGCATGACCCTCCGTCCCTCGTCCGGATCGGCGAGGATCTTCCGCACCGTGGTCTTCATCGGACACACGATCACCACGTCCGGCTTCGCCGCGACGTGCTGGATCATCGCGTAGGCGCCGGGCACGGCGGGTTCCACGGTGAGGATCGCGAGCCGGGATCCCAGGAGCCGCGCGAGATACAGGGAGGCTTCTCCCGGTCCGATGACCGGAACGCGGGCTGCCGCCCGCAGGGCATCGAGGCCGGGGTCCACGGCCCCGCCGGCGATGATCGCGCCGCATGCGTGCGGCGCCACCCCCTTGACGGCGCCGAGCGCCGCCCGATGCATCTGCGCGAAGTCTTCGGGCTGCTCGAGGATCTTGGGGCCGTCGGCGGGCCTCAGCGTGTCGATCGTGAATCCAGGGCTGAGGTACGAACGCAGCATCTCGAGCCGGCGCGCGTTCTCCGTCTGGTCGTATCCGGTCATCGCTTCAAGGTAGATGAGGCGCGGAATGGGGTCCTCCTCGGGGTCGACATCCACACGATTCGGAGGCGATCGGCCGGCTCCTGGGACGTTCGCGGCCGGCCATGACACGGGCCGTGCGCCGCCGGCGCCCGCGCGGCAGGAGGCCACCGGCGCGGCCGCGTAGCATCCCTCACGTCGCCCGCGGGCTCCGGGCGCTGTGAGGCGGATCAAGACGTTCGGCGACCCGCGGCGCCAAAGCCTGCGACAAGCGCGAGGAGGGATCGATGCCAGGGACGTATGAGATCTACGCGCTGAGTCCCGGAGGGCGGACCGTGGATTGGTCCACCCGGATGTACATGTACCCGGCGGGCGAGACCACCACCTCCGCGTACTTTCTGTGGCTGCTCCAGGGGCCCGCAGGCCCGATCGTGGTCGACACGGGGTTCACGCCGCGCCTGGGCAAGGCCAAGGGCGTGCCGGTCGAGCAGATGCGGACGCGGGACGAACTCCTGGCGACGGCCGGGGTGGATTCCGCCGCGGTTCCGACGGTGATCCTGACCCACCTGCACTGGGACCACTTCGACGTCGAGGGCATCTTTCCGAAGGCCACGTTTTGGGTGCACCGCAAGGAATTGGAGTTCTGGACCGACTACGGCGCCGCGGAGCGGTGGCACCGGCGGTTTCTGAGCGACTGCTTCGCCGCCGACCTCGCGGCGCTACGATCCGGCAACCGGCTCCGACTTGTGGACGGCAACGCCGAGATCGCGGACGGCGTCGGGGTGGAGTGGGTCGGCGGCCACTCGCCGGGTATGCAGATCGTGACCGTACGGACGGGGAAGGGGCTGTTCGTGATTGCGAACGACGCGCTCACGACCTACCGCAACCTGCGAGACTGGGTGCCGCCGGCGATTCACCTGGGGACCATCGCGGAGTGCCTGCGGGGTATGGAACGGATCCGGACGCTGGCGGGCGGTGACGAGGGTCTGATCTGTCCGGGGCACGACGGGGAGGTTTGGAACCGGTTCCCTGAAGTCAAACCGGGTGTGTACCGGCTGGCGTGACGGTGGCGGAGCGGCGGCCCGCCGCCCCGTCCCGGCGCCGGCGATCGTGCGGGGCGTCATGGAAGCGGTGTACAATCGATTCGCCGGTCAGAGCCTCGAACGCCTCGCCGCGCTGAGCGACGGCGTGTTTGCCATCGCGATGACGCTGCTCGTGCTCGACCTGCACGTGCCGCCGGCCGAGGCGATTCGCACCGAGCACGACCTGTGGCGGGCCGTGGTCGCGCTGGCGCCGCGGGTGATCGCGTACCTGATGAGCTTCATAACGCTCGGGATCTTCTGGGTCGGCCAGCAGACGCAGCTCAACTGTCTTGCTCGGGCGGACAGGAACTTCGCGTGGATCCACATCGCGTTCTTGCTCGCGGTCTCGGTCACGCCGTTTTCGACGGGGCTGTTGGCCGCGTTCATCACCTACCGCGTCGCGCTGCTCGCCTACTGGTTCAACGTGCTGCTGCTCGGGGCCACGCTCTACGGCAGCTGGCGGTACGTGCTCCGGGCAGGCCTGCTGCGGGAGGGCACGCCGCAGGACGCGCAGACCTCGGTGGAGCGGCGCATCGTTGTCGCGCAAGCGCTGTACGCGCTCCGGGCGCTGCTCTGCGTCGTCAGCACGTATTGGAGTATCGTGTTCATCGTGCTGCTGCAACTCAACTATGCGATCGCCCCACGACTGCGTCTCCTGTATCGTCTCTAGCCGCTCGACGCGGATGGAGCCGCGGCCGTGCGCCGCCTCGACGTGATCTCGCCGGGGCGCCGCACGCGGCGCCCCGGCCCTACGCGCGCGGCGTCCTGACGAAGGCGCGCAGCAGGTCCGCGGTCAGCACCAGATCCGACTCCTGCACGGTCTCGTTTGGACTGTGCGTGTACCGGCACGGGAACGCCACCATCGCCGTGGGGACGCCCTCCTGGATCCACTCGCGGCCGTCGCTCGAGAAGTTCTGAAACACGGCGTGCTGGAACGGAATCCCGGCGCCGCGGGCGGCCCGGATCACGGCTCGCGTCGGCGCCGTGCTGTAGGGAAGGGTCATGTCCTTGTGCACGACGATCGGCCCGGCGCCGAGCGATACCGGCATCTGCCGGCGGTCGACGAGCGGAATGTCACCGGCGAGGCCCACCTCCACGATCAGCCCGACGTCGAACCCGGCAGCCACCGAGCGCGCACCGATCAGGCCGATCTCCTCCGCGATCGTGGACGTGAACCAGACATCGTACTGGAGACGCGACCGGTCGAGCCCGTCGAGCATCGCCGTCATGAGCGCGAGGGCGGCGCGGTCGTCCATCGCTTTGCCGACGATGTTCTTGCCCTCGCGCCGAGTCGCGACCGCGTTGATCACCGGGCAGCCCGGGTGGATGCCGAGCGATTCGGCGTCGGCGCGCGTGCGCGCGCCGATGTCCACGTAGAAGTCCATCCAGTCGGTGCCCTCACGCTCGGCCCGGGCGCGCTGCTGCCGGGTCATGACGTGTCCCGTGACCGTGACGAACGTCCCGCGGACGATCCCGGTCTCGGTGAGGATCTCGGCGACTAACCCGAGCGGAGTGGGCTCGGGCGGGCGCTGCTCGCCGAGACCGCGGCCCGCTGTCAGCCACACGAAGCCCTGGTCATCGACGCTCTTCACGCGGAAGCAGATCTCGTCCGCGTGCGCGCCGATCAGGAGCTTCGGTCCCGTCCCTCCGAGATGCGCCATCACGTTGCCGATCGGCGTGTGCTCCACGCGGAGGCCGCGCTCGCTCCACGCGCGCGCGATCCACGCCTGGACCTCGTCCTCGCGCCCGGTGGGCCCGGTCAGTTCTGTCAGGGTCTTGACCAGTTCAAACATCATCGACTCCTCGGGGTCAGTCTTCGCAGCCTTCGAAGAACCCGCACGCCTCGCAGCGTATGCGGCACCACAGGCGGACCATGGCATGACCGCAGGCAGGGCACGGCGACCCGGCGTCCAAGATCGGGCGCTCGAGCGGCTCAGGTCGTTGACGGGCGGCGTCCTCGGGGAGACGCCGGTCGTTGTGTGGAACGGGCGTGTCGATGGTGGGCTCCCGGCCGGACGATGACGTACTGTTTCTCCAGTCGGGGCCCGGTTCCTACGCGCTGTACGTCACCGCCGCCGGCACCATGACGTCCTCGAACGTGACCGACGGATAGGCCGCAACCGCGAGGATCACGTCGGCGACCGCCTCTGCGGGGATGACCTTCGTGCGGTCGAACTCCGGTGTCGCCGCCCACCGCATCGGAGTGTCCATCGGCGCGGGGCAGACGGCGTGCACCGCGACGCCGTGCGGCTTGCCGAGCAGCGCCAGCGACCTGGCCAGACCGACCACGCCCGCCTTTGCCGCGCCGTAGATCGCCGCGATCGCCCCGCCGTTGACGGCGACCCGCGACGAGACGAGCACCAAACGGCCTCCCCGACGCGCGATCAACCGCGGCATCGCCGCCTGCGCGATCAGAAACGCCGGTGTCAGGTTGGCTTCGATGACACGGTGCCAGTCGTCGAGCGTGCACTGCTCGAACGGCTTGACGAGGGACTCGCCGACCGTGCTGACGATGATCCCCGGAGGGCCCGACCGGTCCGCCGCCGCGAGCACCGCTTCGACGTCCGCCGCCCGGCGCGCGTCGGCGGCGACCGCTGTCGCCTCCGCGCCGAGCGCGCGCGCCTCCGCGGCCACGGCATCGACCTCGGCGCGCGTCCGCGCGGCCACGACGATCCGCGCGCCCGCCCGCGCTCCGGCGAGCGCCACCGCCCGCCCGAGCCCGCGTCCGCCTCCGAAGACCACGATCGTTTCTCCCCGCAGAGCCATCAAGCCACCTCCGTTACGCTGTGGTGTCGCGGCCTCCGTTACGCGGTCCGCGACATCACCTCCTGCACCGCTTCCGAGATCATGTTCAACCCGAGCACGAGCGCGGTCAGAAACAGGCCCGGGAACATGCCGTACCAGGGCGCCTGGTTCAGGTACGACGACGACTGGAACAGCATCGCCCCCCACGACGGCTGCGGCGGCTGCGTGCCGAGGCCGAGGAAGCTCAGCCCGGCCTCCAGCAGCACCGCGTAGCCCATCGACACCGTCACCTGGACGGTGACCGGGGTCAGCGTGTTCGGCAGGATCGTCCGCACCACCGTGTGCAGATCGTTCGCGCCGATCGCGCGGGACGCCTCGACGTACTCGCGTTCCTTCTCGGCGAGCACGGCGCTCCGGGTCAGCCGCGCGAACACCGGAATGCTGACGATCGCGACGGCGATCATCGCGTTCGTCGATGAGGGCCCGAGCAGGCTGACGATCGCCATCGCCAGGATGACCGCCGGGAACGCCAGGACCGTGTCCATCACGCGCATGAGCAGGGCGTCCCACCAGCGTCCGAAGTACCCGCCGACGAGCCCGACGGCGACCCCGGTGACCGCGGCCGTCAGCACGGAGGCGAACGCGACGACAAGCGAGACCCGGCCGCCGTACAGCACGCGGCTCAGGATGTCGCGTCCGAGCTCGTCGGTCCCGAACGGATACGCCTGCGACGGCGGTGCGAGCACGGCGTCCTTTGCCAGCGCGAGCGGGTCGTGGGGCGCGAGCAGCGGTGCGAGCACCGCGGTCAGGACGACGGCGACCGTCAGCGCGAGACCAAACGCCCCGCGCGGCCGGCCCCAGACCCGGGCGGCGCGGCCGCCGCGGGGTCGCGCCCGCGGCCGGCTATCCGTAGCGGATGCGCGGGTCGAGGAGGCCATAGCACAGATCGGTCAGGAGGTTGACCAGGACGAACACCACGGTGGTCACGAGCACGGTCGCCTGAATGACGGTGTAGTCGCGCGACAGCACCGAGTTCCACAGCAGGCGGCCGATCCCCGGCATGCCGAAGATCGCCTCGGTCAGCACCGCGCCGCCCATGAACGTGCCGAACTGGAGCCCCAGCACCGTGACCACCGGCACGAGCGCGTTGCGCGCCGCGTGGCGGAAGAGGACACCCCGCTCGCCGAGGCCTTTCGCGCGTGCGGTGCGAACGTACTCCCGCGCCAGCTCCTCGAGGAGCGTCGCGCGGAGGAACCGCGCGAGGATCGCGGCGACGCCCAGGCCGAGCGCGATCGACGGCATCAGGAGAAGACGCGCCGCGTCCGCCGGCGTCTCCCACGGCGCCGCGTACCCGGACGGGGGAAGCCAGCGCAGCCGGATGCTCAGGACGAACACCAGCAAAATCGCGACCCAGAACGTCGGCGTCGCGTACGCAACCGCCACGAACGTCGCCGCCGCGTGGTCCAGCCACGTCCGCCGGTATCGGACGGCGAGCAGCGCGAGGGGCACCGCCAACGCGAGCGCGACCACGAGCGCTCCCACCGCGAGCGACAAGGTGACCGGCCACGCTCGCTCGAGCAGCCGAACGACCGGAAACCCGTTCAGGTAGGATCGGCCGAGATCACCACGCGCGACCCGCCCGATCCACAGTGCGTACTGGACCGGCAGCGGCCGGTCGAGCCCCAACTCCCCCCGTACCTGCCGGATCTGGTCCGGCAGCGCGTTCGGCCCGAGCAGCACCGTCGCCGGGTCGCCGGGCGTGAGGTGGATGATGCTGAACACCAGGACCGACACCAGGAACAGGACCGGGACGGCCTGCAGCACCCGGGCGCCGACGTACCGGAGCACGCGCCGGCCGCCCTAGCCGCGGCGTGTCTGCTCGAGCTCGATCTCGTAGTCGATGTTCCACGTAAACCCCTGGATCGATTTGCTCCAACCGGACACGACCTCGCGCGAGCAGATCGGCACGGTCCACGACTCATCGAGCAAGACCTGCTGGAGCTTGCTAAACAGGTTCTGGCGCGCCTCCTTGACGACGGTGTGACGCGCCGCGTTGATCGTGTCGGCGTACCCCGGAGGGAAATCGCCCTTCGGGAACACGGGGCTCGCGGAGGTACGGTACGGGCTGTTGCGGAACAGCGTGAGCGGGTCCTTGTTCAGCGCGACGAACGTGATCGTCGCGTCGAACTGGCCCCCGAACAGCATCGGCGTCCAGCGGGCGTTGTCGACCAACTGGATCTCCATGTCCACGCCGATCTTGGCGAGGTCGGCCTTGACGATCTGCATCGCCTGAGCGAAGTCCGGGACCGCGTTGGTGACGGGCGCGCTGAACTTGAATCCGTTGGGGTACCCGCCCTGGGCGATCAGCGCCTTCGCCTTCGCCAGGTCAAAGTGATACTGTTTGCCCAGCGAGGGGTTGTACGCGACCGAGTTCGGCGGGTACGGGGCGATCCGCGTCTCGCCGATCCCCGCGTACACCGTCTTGAGGATGGTGTCGCGATCCACGGCGTACTGCATCGCCTGCCGGACGGGCTTCTTCGTGAACGGGTCCCGCTGAGGATTGAGCTCCAGCAGGTTGAGGAACGCGCCGGTGCCGTCGCCCCTGAGCACCAGGTTGCTCTGAGACCGCAGCCGCGCGACCTGCGGGTAAGGGACGCTGGTGGCGACGTCGATCGTCCCGGTCTGCAACGCGGAGACCATCGCATCGGGGTTGTTGAACGGCTTCAGCACGACCCGGTCGAGGTACGGCAGGCCGGACTTCCAGTACGTCGGCGCCCGATCGAGGGTGACGTGGTCGTTGGGGACCCACTCGGTCACCTTGAAGGGCCCGGTACCGATCGTGGTCTGGCGCAAATTGCCGAACGCCTCGGGCGCGATGATGTCGATCTCCTGGATGGTGTCGAGAATGTTCGGCGTCTGATAGTCGTACTCGAAGACGACCGTGGCGTCGTCGGGGGCGCGGACCGTCCGCAGGCCCTGGGCGCTCGTCAGCGTCACGAGGTTCTGGCCGGTCGCCGGGTCCATCGCGCGCTGGAAGACCGCCACGACGTCCTTCGACGTCATGGGACGCCCGTTGTGGAACTTGACCCCAGGACGCAGCTTGAACGTCGCGCTGTGAAAGTCGTCGGCGATCTTCCAGGACGACGCCAGCTCGGCCTGGGGCTGGTATCCGGCGGTGTAGTCCACGAGTTTGTTGTACACCAGGCGGATGACCGGATAGGTGACGAACGACTTCGCGGACGGATCGAAGTTCAGGATGTCCGACGGCAGCCCGACGGTGACCGTCCCCTTGCCCTGGGCGCGCGCCACGCGGGCCAGCAGCGCAGGCGACAGCGCCGCGGCGGCTCCCGCGTACAGCAACTCCCGTCGCGTCATGCGGCTTCTCTCCATGGTGCATGCACCTCCTCGGGGCGCGGAGCCCGGCACCACCGGCGCGCGCGGGACATCTGCC
>DASQGM010000460.1:0-11554 GCA_035632615.1 bacterium
GTGTAGAGCGAGGCTTTCTCCAAACCGGGAGCGAGTTCCTGGCGCGGAGAGCTGGACCGGCGGCCGTGCGAACGTCGCTGCGGAACACCTCGGAAGGTGAACGGCGGCTTCCTCTACCGCACCCGTGCCTACCCCTTGAGCGACCCGGCCATCAAGCCCCGCATGAAGTAGCGGCCGAGAATGACGTAGACGAGCAGCGGGGGCAGCGCGGCGAGCAGCGCCCCGCCCATCTGCACGTTCCATTCCACGACATAGCTGCCCGCTAGGTTGTTGAGCGCGACCGTGATCGGCTGGACCTCGGGGTTGCTCGTGACCGTCACGCCGAACAGAAAGTCGTTCCAGATCGACGTCACCTGCCAGATTGCGGCCACGACGAACGCCGGCGCCGACAGCGGGACGATCACCCGCTGGTAGATGCCCCAGATCCCCGCGCCGTCGATCTCCGCCGCCTCGATCAGGTCCGTCGGCACGCTGGCGTAGTAGTTGCGGAAGATCAGCGTCGTGATCGGGATCCCGTAGACGACGTGGACGAACACCAGCCCGGGAAGCGTCCCGTACAGGTGGAGCCGCTGAAGCACCTGCACGAGCGGGATCAGAATGCTCTGATACGGGATAAACATCCCGAACAAGATCGCCGGGAACACCACGTCGGCCCCTCGGAACCGCCACTTCGCGAGCACGTACCCGTTCAGCGAGCCGAGGAACGACGACAAAATCGTGGCGGGGATCGTGAGCTTCACGCTGTTGAAGAAGTTGGTCCCGAGCCCGCGGAGGCCGTGGGTGGGGTCTCCCAGCCACGCCCGGGCGAAGCTGCTGAAGTACAGTCCGGACGGCAGCGCCCACATGTGCGCCAGGCTGACCTCGGCGAAGCTCTTCATCGACGTCGCGACGAGCACGTACACGGGCATGAGGTACAGCACCGCGGCGGCGATGAGCAGCGCGTAGATGAAGGGACCGGCCTGCGCGCGTCCGGCGCTCACCGCTCGACCTCCGTCCGCGTGCTGTAGACAAGGTACGGCACGGTCAGGACCGCGACGAGGACGAGGAGGATCTCGGCGATCGCCGCGCCCTGCGCGAAGTGGTTCCCCCGGAACGTCGTGTCGAACATGAAGAATGCGGGCACGTCGCTGCTGAACCCGGGCCCGGTGCCGGTCATGGCGACGACGAGGTCGAAGATCTTGAGCGAGATGTGCCCCAGAATGATGACGGCGCTGAGCGTGACCGGTTGCAACAGGGGCACGATCACGCGTCGGAAAATCTGCCCCTCGCTCGCCCCGTCCACGCGCGCCGCCTCGCGGAGCTCGTCCGGGATGCCGCGCAGGCCGGCCAGATACAGGGCCATCGTATAGCCCGACATCTGCCACGTCGCGGCGATGGCGACCGCCAGGATGCCGATGTGAGGATCGGTGTACCAGCCGGTGCGCAAGAATCCGAGATGCAGCCGCTCGAAGAGCTGGTTGATGCCGATGCTGCCGAGCTGGGCGCTCCCGGGGTTGAGCAACCACCGCCAGACGACCCCGGTGACGATGAACGAGATCGCGAGCGGCGCGAGGTAGATCGTGCGAAACACCGGCTCGGCGCGGGACGCCCGCTCGAGGAGGACCGCGAGCGCGAGTCCGATCGTCAGGCACGCCGCGAGGAACACGAACGTGAACTTGGCGGTGTTGATAATGTCGATCCGGAACCGGAAGTTGTCAAACAGATCGAGGTAGTTCCGCCAGCCGACCCACGTGTAGTCCGGCAGCACGTCGTTCCAGCGGGTCAGCGAGACAAACCCCGTCCATCCGACGAACCCATAGACGAAGACCGCGATGGCGATGATCGAGGGTGCAACCATCGCCGCCGCTCCGAGCCTGTCCCACCCCCGTCCCCGCCGGGCAGCCCGCCTCCGGCGTGGAGGAACGGGCTGCCCGGGAGGACCTGACGGCGCTGCGGGCGTCGAGTCGGACCCGGCGGATCCGGCTACTTGCACACGCCGGCGCTGGCGCAGGCCTTCTGGAGCGCCTTCTGCGTCGCGGCGACGTCGCCCGACGTCACGAACAGCGCGATCGCGTCCTTGTACTCCGTCGACCACCCTTCACTCGCCGCGGCGCCGTGGATGACGCTCGGCACGATCGTGTTCGACGTCCACTGCTGCATGGCCCACTGCTGGTACGGGCTGAAGAGCTTGGCCGAGCAGTCCGTCCGGGCGCAAATCGATCCCTTCAGAGGGTTGAACGCCTCCTGCCCGGCGCGCGAGCCGAGAACGGTCAGCCACGCGGTCACGGCGCCCCGGTCCTTCGCCCCCTTCGGCAGGCCGAAGCTGTCCGAGAGCGCATCGTAGATGGCCGTGTTCCCGGGCGGCGGCGCGTACCCGTAGTCCGCGAAGCTCTTGGACGTGAACCACCCGGCCTCCCAGTCGCCCATGATCTGCATCGCACCCTTGCCGCTTGCAATGTACTGCGCGGCCTCGTCCCATGTCAGCGCCGCGTGATCGCTGTTCGTGTACGAGAGCATCCGCTTAAACGTTTGGAGGGCCTGTCCGACCCCGGGACCGGTCCAGGCGGTCTTGCCCGTCCAGAGCCCCTGGTAGCCGCTCGCGCCGAGGGTCCCGATCAGCACCGTCTCGAACGCGTGACCGGCCTCCCAGCCTTCCTTGTCGCCCAGCACAAACGGCACGATGCCCTTGGCCTTGAGCGCGTCGGCGTCCTTGAAGAACGCGTCGAAGGAGGTCGGCGGCGTCAGGCCCGCGTCCGCAAACATCTTCTTGTTGTACCACATCATGTTCGCGCGGTGGATGTTCACCGGCACCGACCAGATCTGACCCTGGTACGACAGGATGCTGATGAGGCCGCGCGGCATCACCTTCTGCCAGCCTTGCGCGGCGAAGAGGCTCGTCAGCGACTCCATCTTCCCAGCCTTGACCCACGTGTCGATCAGCTCGTGCCCCGCGTGGACCTGGAACGAGTCCGGCGGATCACCGCCGAGCATGCGCGTCTTCAGGACCGCCTTGGCGTTCGTCCCGGCGCCCCCCGCGACCGTCGCGTTGACGATCTTCACGCTGGGATATTGCTTCTGATAGACGTTGAAGATCGCTTGCAGAGCGTCCGCCTCGCCTCCGGCCGTCCACCATGAGAAGATCTCGAGCTTGCCGGAGACGGTCGCGGCGGACGCCCCCGCGAAGCTGCCGAGGGCGAGGGCCGCTACCAGGATCCCGGCGAGTGCCGTCACGCGCCGGCCACAAGTTCTCATACGCGCCTCCTTCTCCAATGTGCTGCGCCGCTCAGGCGACGCTCTTCCTCACCTGAGGCTGTTCTCGGAGTTACGTACAACTCCTCCGCACGGGCATGCACGACTATACGCAAGCGACGCGTCGGTGACGACCGCCGCGCCTACCGAAGCGCCGCGCCGACCCCCAGCACCCCCACGAGCACGAGAAACCCGAGGACCATCGTTTCGAAAGCGCGGTCGGACAGTCGTCCAACCAGCGCGACCCCGACTACGAATCCAAGCAGCAGGGCCGGCAGCAGCTTTGTCGCGAGCGCGATCGTCGATGCGCTGATCGTCCCGCCCAGCGCAAGCAGGACCAGGCTCGTCGCGGTCGCCAGGAACACATAGACAACCATGGTGGCGCGGAACCGGTCTCTGGGAAGGCCGCGCGCCACGAGGTAGAGCGCGACGGGAGGACCGTTGAGGCTGGTGCTGGTCGACAAGAGACCGCTCAGGACGCCGACGGCGATCGTGTCGAGCAGGGTACCCCGGAGGCGCGGCCGGAACCGCGTGAGCATCACGATCGCAAAGGCCGCGGTCAGCGCCGCGATCGCCGCCCGCAACACCTGTGGGCGCCCCCACAGGAGCAGCGCAACGCCGATCGGCATACCGGCGAGGCTCGAGAGAAACAGCGGGCGGATCACGGTCCACTCCACCTCCCGCCGGATCTCTGGCCGCAACGCGAGCAGGCCGCTCGCGCAGACCCCGAGCAACAGGGTCAGCACGACGACGAGCCGCGGCGGGTAGACGAACGTGAGCAGCGGCGCGCTGACCAGGTTGAACCCGAATCCCGTCGCGGCGGCGGCCGCCGCCGACAGGCCGACGACGAGCGAGATCGCGATCAAGACCGACCCGGAAATTGTGCCGTGTCGCGCGCCGCCCCGGTCACGACGGCCGCGCGAGGGCCAGCAGGTCCATCCCCTGAACCAGCCGGCGGAACGTCCGCGTGGTCTGCTCGTCCCAACTGCTGCGGATCGGGCCGCGGACGCACGCGGACCGGATCGTGCCGCCGAGGGCCAGGAGCTCCTTGGCCGCCCGGTGGCCGCCGAGGTGGGTCTCGAACGTGATCAACGGCAGATACCGCGCCAGCAGGTCGGCCGCCCCCTGCGGCTCACCCCGGCGGTAGAGGTCCAACACGCGCACGAAGACGTCCGGCAGCATGCTGCTGGGCATCGTGCCGGCGGCGCCCTGGTCGAGCTCTTCGAGGAAGAGGATACCGCCGATCCCGCCGAACACGCCCTTGACCGCGTCCTGCCCCAGCCGGCGCAGCTGCCCGATCTTCGCCGGCGCCCGCGCCGCCTCCACCTTGAAGTACCCGAGGCGCTCCACGCGTCGCGCCAGCTCTGCCAGAAACGCCGCGGGCATGCTGACGCCGCTGAGCGGATGATCCTGGAGGATCAGAGGCACCCTCGTGGACCGCGAGAGGGCGTCGGCGTGTCGCTGGATTCCGTCCAGGTCGGACACCCACTGCCCGAAGAACGGCGGGAGAAACATCACCGCGTCGGCTCCCAGGTCCTGCGCCTCGCGCGCGTATCGCACGGCGCCGATCGTGCTCGGATGGTTGCACGTCACCACGACGGGGACACGACGGTCCACCCGCTTGACCGCGCAGGCGATCACACGGGGACGCTCTGCGTCAGTGACGGCGTATCCCTCGCTGGCGTTCGCCAGCAGCACCATGCCGTGCACGCCGGCACGAAGCAGGAAGTCGATCGTCGCGCGCTGGCCCGCCTCGTCCAGCTCGCCGCCGTCGTCGAAGATCGTGGGCACAATCGGAAAGATACCGTCGAGCGGGCGATCTACCACCATCGATACCTCAGCTCCTTGGCGGCTTCAGGCCACGCGCCCTCGCCGCCGGCACGCCGGTCCCAGCAGATCCCTGCCGCAACGCTACGCGGGAAGCCCCCTCGCGTCCTCTTCTCCAAGAGGAAACGTCCGGCGAGGTGCATATAGCACTATAGACCACTCTATACCGCGGCGACCGCCTCTTGACAATGTAGATGGATGGACGGCCGCGCGAGGAGGATGGCATGCAGATCACAGACCTGCGGGCGATGGTCGTCCGGATCCCCCGCGGCGAGTCGTTGTTTTCGGGCGGGGCCGGGGTGCGCGGACACGCACGCCCCGCGCCCGAGTCTCTCTACCAGATCATCGAGCCGTACCCGACCGTGTACTCGACGGCCGTCGAGACCCTGCTGGTCCACGTCGACACCGACGACGGCGTCACCGGCATCGGAGAGGCGCAGTTCCCCGTCGCCCCGGAAGCCGGCGCGGTGTTGGCGGAGCGCCTGCTCCGCCCCCTGCTCCTCGGCAAGGACCCCCTTCAACGGGAGAGCTTGTACTACATGCTCTACTCGGCGATGCACTGCCGAGGGCACGTTACCGGCATGTACCTGGACGTGGTCGCGGCTGTGGACAACGCGCTCTGGGATCTCAGCGGCAGAGCCGCAGGACAGCCCGTGTGGCACCTGCTCGGCGGCCACGCGCGCGACCGGATCCCCGTCTACGTCTCGGGTCTCGTTGGGCACACGCGAGAGGACAGGATCCGGGAAGCCCTCGAGTATCGCGCCCAGGGGTTCGAAGCGATCAAGATCTTCGGCGGCCATGGGGTCGCGGACGATACGGCCGAGGCGGCGGCGCTTCGTGAGGCCCTCGGCCCCGAGGTCGCTCTGTGCGTGGACGTCCAGTGGATGTACGATCCCGAGACCGCCGTGCACCTCGGCCGGGAGCTCGAGCGGCTCGGCGTGACCTTCTTCGAGACGCCCGTCGAGCCCGAGGACATCGCCGGGACCGCCGCGGTGGCCCGCGCGCTGCACATGCCGGTGGCGGGAGGCGAGTGCGAGCGGACGCGTTACCAGTTCACCCCATGGCTGGACGCCGGCGCGCTCGACATCGTGCAGGTGGACGTCGGCCGGTGCGGCACGACGGAGGGGTGTAACATCGCCCTGCTTGCGAAGGCACGCCACCGGCCCCTCACCCTCCACCTGGGCGTCGGCCTGTTCGGCTACATCGCCGCGTCGCTGCAGGTGGCCGCGTGGGCACCGGGATTGCTCATGGTGGAGTACCAGCCGCAGATGGTCGCCCTCGCCTCCGGCCTGCTCGAGCAACCGTTCCGCGTGGACGCCGGCCGGTTCGTCGTGCCCGAGGGACCGGGTGCGGGGTTCA
This sequence comes from bacterium, assembly GCA_035632615.1. Lineage (GTDB taxonomy): Bacteria > Sysuimicrobiota > Sysuimicrobiia > Sysuimicrobiales > Segetimicrobiaceae > JAJPIA01. Next base: position 6,415 of record DASQGM010000460.1, read on the forward strand.
CCCCGAACACCGACGCGCTTGAGCCGTATCTCGTGCGGCCGCGCGGCGGCCGGTGGCGGGACGTGGCGGGATAGCGCACGCCTCGAGGCGCGCCGGCTCAGTCGACTCTCCAGGGGATATCGGTCCGGGTGGTCGCGACGTCCGCGGTTCTCAATCGCTCGGCCGCCGCGACGAGATCCTCGACCATCGCCTCAGCGATCGCGTTCCCTTTCTCTGGTGTGGCGAGCGTGGCGTCCCCGTACACTCCCGTCGCGGAGTAACCCGGCCCCGGCTCCCGATGATACATCGGCGGGACGAACAGGCCCGGCGAGTCGGCCCGATCGGGTAACTCCCGCGCCAGCTTCTCGAGGCGCACGACGCCGGGTGCGATCGCCAATAGCAGGGACGTCTCGTGTTCATCGGCGTGGCTGCCCCGCGGTTGATCGAGGAGACCGGCAGTCCTCTGCGCGCCGAGGTCCCCGATGCGCGTGACGCCCACGAGGATGCGCCGCACACGGTCCAAGTCCCGCGCGACAATTTCCAGCACCGGGTAGGTCGAAACACCGGTATTTAATAGTAGAAAGCGCCGCGGTCCGTGTCGATGCATCGAGAGGATAAGATCCTTCATCATGGCCTGAAAGGTGGTCGCCTCGAGGTGCGTGCTTCCCGGAAACGGTGAGAAGTGGGGAAAGTAGCCGTACGTCACGGTCGGCATGACCAAGACGGCCACGCGTTCCGCCAGGCGTCGCGCCAGGTAGTCCGCCATGATGCGGTCGGTGCCGAGGGGCAGGTGCGGACCATGCTCCTTGGCGGCGGCGCCGATCGGAACAACGACGAGCGGATCGGCTTGGAGGAGCGGCTCCGCCTCCTCCCACGTGAGGTGCTCCACATATGCGCTTCGCACGCGCCATCTTCTCCTTCCCGTTGGGCGCTCGGCGGCGCGGGTGCGCCGGCCGTTCTCGTGGCGTTAGGACCGTTCGGCGATGCGCTCCCAGATACCCTGATACCAGATATCCTGATAGCGGATCGGGAGACCGAGCTCGTCGACTTCGATGTCCGCGCGGAAGCCGCTGTCCCGACTCTCGTATCGGTAGATCCGTTCCGCGCGGCGTTCGTAGGATTGCCGGGCCGGCACCACCTCCAGGCCGGGGAACAACACCCAGGCGGCCGTGATCTCGGCTGTCTCTCCGACCGCGAGCCGGAGGCGGTTGATCGGCAGGGCGTTCGTGGAGGGGCGGAGCGCCAAGTCGACGTCCGTACACTCCACGAGCCCGTCGACCCGCTTCCCGTTCATGCGCCACCGGCCGCCTGAACCGACCGAGAGGCGCAACGTCGACGCCGTCAGGCCGTGGCGCTGTTCGACGGTGAGCGCACGCGAGCGCCAGTCCGGCCTGCATCGAAGCCGGTAGGTCACCCGCAGCGGCTCTCCTTCGTGCGCCGTCACGATCTCACCCGTGATCTCGTAGCCCGTGTTGAGCTGCGACAGCACAGCGCACTCGAGGCTTGCGTTGTCCCGATGACGCCGCCAGACCACGGCTCGGAGAGGCGTGACCTCGGCACGCGGAGCGCCCGCTGCGTGTCTTCCGTCCACTCGGACCCCTCCGACGCGTCCGTTGCGCTGAAACCACCCCGCAACCCCACCGATCGCGTCCGCGGAGGCGCGGCGCTACTGCCGGTCCGCGCGCAGGAAGAGGCGCGCGGCCGTTCCGCCCATGATGCCGTCGACGGAGGCGGCGGAGAGACCGAGCGCCTTGATCGTGTCGAGCGCGCCGGCCACGTCGCCGATGACGTGAGGGTAGTCGGTGCCCATCACGAGCTGTTCGGCGCCCACCGTGCCCAACGCGCACTGGAGCGACGGGACCGAAAACGACACGGTGTCGTAGTACAGCCGCCGCAGGTAGTGACTCGGCGGCTGCGGGATGCGGTCACGGATCTCCGGGTACGCGTGGTACCCGTTGTCGAGACGCTGCATCAGGTAGGGCAACGTCCCCCCGAGGTGCCCGACGACCACGGTCAGGCGTGGCAGCCGCTCGAAGACGCCGGCGAACACCATGCGCGCGACGCTCGCGGACGTGTTGAACACGAAGCCGAGGAGCGGCACAAGCCCGGGCGCGAACGTGGCATCCGGCGCCGCTGGCGGCATCGGATGCACCAGAAGCGGCACGTCCAGCGCCTCGGCGCGCTCGTACAGCGGGAAAAACGCCGGGTCGTCGAGGTACCGGCCGTCCACGTTGCTCCCGATCAGGGCGCCGACGAGCCCGAGCTCGGTCACCGCCCGCTCCAGCTCCGTGATCGCGGCGCCGGGGTCAGGAAGCGGCAGGCTCGCAAGGCCCGCGAAGTGGCGGGGATGGCGGCCGACGAACTCGGCGATGCCGTCGTTGGCCCGCCGCGCAAGATCACGGCGCCGGGTCGCCGGCCCGATGTACACGCTCGGGATCGTAATGGACACGATCTGAAGGTCGACGCCGAGCTTCGCCATCTCCTCGATGCGCCGCTCCGGGCTCGTCATCTGCGCGGTCATCGTGACGATGCGTTCGCCGTGAAGCGCGAGGATCGTGCGGCCGAGCGCATCCTGGGTGAGCGTGTAGGGCTCTGGACCCCGGGTGAGCGCGTCCATGTAGCCGTCGGGGTAGAAGTGCGCGTGCACGTCTACGATCACTGCGATCCCCCCTCGTGCTCCGCCGGGCTGCCGGCTCACGGATACGCTCCGGCCCCCGACAGGCGTCGGGCCCCGGAGGTCGCGCACTCAACCGACCGGTGTGTGTCCCTCCAAGATGGTGGTGAGCTTGCGCACGTCGATGTTGCCTCCCGACACGACGCACACGATGGTGCCGCCGCCCGCTCCGCCGGTCAACGCGGCCGCCACCCCAGACGCGCCCGCACCCTCCGCCACGATGTGATGCCGTTCGACGAGCAGGCGGATCGCCGCGGCGATCTGGTCGAGCGACGCCACGATCGCACCGTCGAGGAGCCGGCGGGCCAGCTCCCACATCTCGGGAAAGAGCGCCGGGGTCCCGATCCCGTCCACGAAGCTCGCAACGTAGTCCACGGTGACCGGGTGCCCGGCCGCCAGCGACGGGGCGAGCGGCGCCGCGGTCGCCACCTCGGCCGCGAAGATCTTGGTGGCGGGGCGCAGGGCGCGCAACGCACAGGCGATGCCGCAGGCCAGCCCGCCCCCGCCGTAGGGGACGATCACCGCGTCCACCTGCGGCAGATCCTCCACGATCTCGATCCCGATCGTGCCGTTCCCGGACATCACCGCCATGTCGCTGAACGGGTGCACGAAAAACCCCTGCAGCCCCTCGAACTGCCGCGTCCGAAACACCTCGAGCCACCGGGCAACCGGCACCTTGATCGGGCGCGCGCCGAGCCGGATGATCGCCTCAAGTTTGATCGCCGGAGCGTGATCCGGGACGACGACCGTGCAGTCCACGCCCATCTGCCGCGCGTACCACGCCACCGCCTGCGCCATGTTGCCGGCGCTCGCCGTCCAAATGCCGTGCCGGAGGGATCGCGGGTCTGCCAGCTTGATCGCGTTTCCCGCTCCCCGCAGCTTGAACGACCCGATGGGCTGCAGGTTCTCCAGCTTCAGGTAAATCTTCGCGGGAGCGCCCTCGACGTTCAGGGGAATCAGTGGAGTGCGGATGGCGCTTCCGGCGATCCGCGCCTGCGCCGCGCGAATCTCGTCCAGCGACGCGGGGCTCAACACAACGGGCTCAACCATGGGCGGTTTCATCCCCCGATCCGGTGGCAGGTACGTGGCACCGCATCCCCCCTTCCGCGCCCGGAGGGGGCGCTCCTGGCGGGAGGACACCCCGTCGCCCCCGTCGCCAGCCTGGGAGACGACGCGTATCTCTACCCGGGCTCCGATCCTCACGCACTGAACGGTCAGGCGCACTACGCCGTGCAAATCACCCCGGTCGGGAGCTTCCCCGACAAGAGAACCCAGCAGTTGAAGGACCTAGCCGGTTGGGTGGCGGCAGATCTGGAATTCCCAATCCGTGCGCCTCGCGACCGAGTACGCCGAGCGGGGTTCCCCTACGAGGCCAGACGGCTACGCCGCGGCAGGACGCTTGACGAGGACGAAATAGGCACAATTGCACGGCCGTTGGTTCGCGCCATGAGGCGTTGCGCAGCGAGACGTAATCGCGCCTGCAACGCCTTCCACGGTGGTGTGGCATTTGTCACACCGGTAGGTCCCAGTGACCGGCCAGGGAAGCCCGGCCTTTGCGCGCACAGACTCTGGCATCAGCCACCGCCCAGGAGATCGTCCTTACCACCACTCTAGCAGAAAGAGATGCCGCCTGGGGTCAAGTGCTCTTGGCGGGCTTCACGATCTCGATGTGCACGATCTTGACCGGCTGAAGCGGGCGATCGCGCGCGTCCCGCGGCATGCTTGCGATCTTCTTGACCAGTGCCACCGCCTTGTCGTCGCACTGACCGAAGATAGTGTAGCCGGCGCCGTTCAGGGGATTCAGACCGGGCTGCGCCTGCTCGGTGATGAAGAACTGCGACCCGTTGGTGTTGGGGCCGGCGTTGGCCATGGCCAGCCGTCCGGGGCGGTCAAAGAGCAGATCGGCGTGCAGTTCATCCTGAAACTTGTAGCCCGGACCGCCCGTGCCTGTGCCGAGTGGATCGCCGCCCTGGATCATGAATCCCGGAATCACCCGGTGGAAGATGACCCCGTCGTACATCGGCCGATGATGCTCGACCTTGCCCGTCGCGGGGTTCGTCCAATCCTTTTCCCCGGTGGCCAGGCCGATGAAGTTCGTCACGGCCAGGGGAGCCTTGCCGGGGAAGAGTTCGCACCGCATGTCCCCGGCCGTCGTGTGGATAACCGCGATCGGGTTCTTGGACACGGCGTTCGGCGCGGCTTGGGATGCCGACATCTCGTGCACCTCGCTTTCGGCAGGATCGTGCGCTGCGGTCGGGCCGGCAGCCGCGACGCGGAAGGGCAGCACCATCAGAGCGCCGAGCATCGCTAGCATGAACAGCCGCTGCATCCGACACCTCTCGACAACGTCCGAACACTCACTTTCGTGCGGGCGCCACGCCACTTCCTGCTCAGCGCAAGGCTGGATGGGGGTGTAGCCAACGCGCCAGCACGCGCCACGTGCGCCGGTGCTCGTGTGGCGGTCGAGCGGGCGGGGGCGCGGCGCGC
>DASQGM010000461.1:0-4000 GCA_035632615.1 bacterium
GGGGGTGCGGTGCTCGCGAGTACGGCGTCGCCGTTCGTGATCCGCTCGGCCTCAGCTCAGCAGGACCAGGTGACCCTGCGCTACGCCAGTCTGTTTCCTCCGCAGCACTCCGCGTCGAGGAGCGCGGAGTGGTTCGCTGGACAGGTGGCGCAGCGGACCGGCGGCAAGGTCAAGGTGCAGGTGTTCCACAACGCCGCGCTCGGGGGAGAGGAGCAGGTCGGCGAGGGCGTCCGGTCGGGGACCATCGACATGGGGTACGCCGGCATCGTGGGGTACGGCGGGCTCATCCGCGACATCCGCGTGCTGGAAATGCCCTATCTCTACAAGAACCTGGACGAGCTGAAACTCGTCGTCGACAAGGTGTCGCCCATCCTCCAGCAGCTGTTCACCGCCAATGGATTGCTGCTGCTCGGCTATCAATACGACGGCCCGAGGATGACGTTGTCGGTTCGGTCCCTGAAGTCGATCGCAGACTTCAAGGGCCTGAAGTTCCGCGTTCCGCAGTCGCCCCTCTACATCGAGATGGTGCAGGGATTCGGCGCCATCCCGACGCCCGTGGCGTTCCCGGAGGTCTACACGGCCCTGCAGACGCACGTGGCCGAGGCGATGGAAGGGTCTGCCTCGACACTGCTCACGGGCAAGTACTACGAGGTCGCGAAAAACCTCGTGCGCACAGACCACATCTTCTACGCGGCCTATGTCGCGATGAACCCGGCGCGTTTTCACAGCCTGCCCGCCGATGCCCAGCGGGTGATTCTGGAAGCCGGCAGGGAGAGCTCGGCCTATAACCTCCAGCTGGCCAGGCAGGCAAACCAGGACGACCTGGACCGTCTGGTCAAGGTGGTCCAGGACGTGACCACGCCCGACCGGGCGCCGTTCGAGGCGGCGGTCAGGCCCGTGAATGAGAAGTTCGCGGCAAGCCTGGGCGGGCGCGCGATGGAGATCTACGGCAACGTCAAGGCAGTCACCAAGCGCTGAGAAAGGGGAACGGCGTATGCTGGGCGGGTACATCAGCGATCTGGAGAAAGGTGACATCTTCGAACCGGTCGAGTACGTGGTCACACCCTTCATGTGCAGTGAATACGCGCACGGCGTGGAGGAGAACTGCGAGTGGTTCCACTCGTCCCGCGGGCCGGGCGGGCGGCAGATTCGACCGCCGACCATGATTCACGTCGACAAGATGCGCGTTCTCGAGAAGAACTGCCTGAAGGAGCGGCGTGTCGCCGGCGCCAAAGGGCCTCACGCCCGCATCCACTACGAGTATCACGCGCGCCATCACAGTCCCGCCTACGTGGGGGACCGCTTGATCGTCAGCGGCGGGATCAGCGACAGGTACATGAAGCGGGGCCGGAGCTACCTGGAGTACTACCTCGAGGTGCGCACGTCGGACGGCCGGCTTGTGACGACCTATGCGGACAAGACGCTGCTCAAGTACGAGCGCCAGGGGGAGGCCACATGAAGGCGGCCGGCATCACGCGTGAGCTCACCGTCGGCGCCGAGATCGCCGGACCCGTCCGCGTCATGACGGCGGAGCGGATCGAATGGTACGACAGCGCAATGCTCTCCGCCGCGAAGGACGAGTTGGCGAAGGTCGGTTCGAACATCCATACCGACCAGGCATACGCGGCATCCCAAGGGCTGCCCGGGATCATCGGCGACGGCATGATCTCCACGAACTGGATCTCGACCATGCTGGTGGACCGCTTCGGCATGGACTATCTGGAGCGGGGCGAACTGCGCACGAAGTTCATTCGGCCGGTGCTCCTAGGCGCGACGGTGTCCGTGCGCGGGCGGGTGACGTCGGTCGAGCGCCGGGACGACGGCAGCCTCGCGTATGCGCTCGATGTGTGGTGCGAGGACGAGCAGGGCACAAGACTCACGGACGGCGACGCGAAGGTCGAGGTACGACTACGGTCATAGACGGCACGCAATCGCCCCGGGCAGACGAGCGGTTTGCGGACATCGCCGGGCTGTTGTCCCCGCGGTCGATCGCCGTCATCGGCGCATCCGACCGCCCCGGCAACTTGGGCGGCGACACGGTGCGGCGGCTGGTGCGATTTCGCTTCCCCGGCCCGGTGTGGCCCGTCAACCGCACGGCGCGATCGGTCGCCGGGCTCTCGTGCTACCCGCGCCTGGCGGACCTGCCCGGGGTACCCGATCTTGCGGTCCTCGCGATTCCGGCGGCCGCGCTGATCGACGCGCTCCGCGACTGCGTCGCGGTCGGCGTGCGCTACGGGATCGCCTACGCCGGCGGGTTGGCCGAGTCCGGCGGCGAGGGCGCCGAGCTGCAGCGGTCGGTCGCCGCGCTGTGCCGGCAGACCGGGTTCCGACTGTGCGGTCCCAACTGCGTCGGCATCGTCAACACCGGCGTGCCGGTCACCGCCACCTTCGCGACCGCTCTCCATGAGCTCGACAGCCTGCGCTCCGGAGTCGTGTCCGTCCTGAGCCAGAGCGGCGGGATCGGCACGACCGCGCTCTCGATGATGCACCATGCCGGGTTCGGCGTCCGTTGCCTCATCAGCAGCGGCAACGAGGCCGTGCTCGACTTCTCGGACTATCTGTACGCGCTGGCACGGGACGACGGGACGCAGGTCATCGCCGGCTACCTGGAGGGCGTCGCCGACGGCCCGAAACTGATCCGCGCGCTCGAGGAGACGCAACGCCGCCGGAGGGCGGTCGTGCTCATCAAGGCCGGGACGACGAGTACGAGCGCCCGCGCGGCGCTCGCTCACACCGGCGCCCTCGTCGGCGAGGATCGCGTGTTCGACGCCGTGCTGCGTGAGATGGGAGTGATCCGCGCCTATTCGGTCGAGGAGCTGGTCGACCTTGCCCTGATGCTGGCGGGGGAGACCCGGCGGCCGACCGGGCGGGGCGTCGGTATCGTCACCTTTGGCGGCGGCAACGGAGTGCTCGCGGCGGATCAGTGCGCCCAGAGCGGCCTCGCGATCCCGGAGCTCAGCGCCGATTGCGTGGATCGCCTGCGGCCGTTTCTGGTGCCGGTCGCGACGGCCGCCAACCCGCTCGACCTGACGCCGACGACGGCATTCCGGGCCGAATCCCTCGCCCAGTTGCCCACGGCATTGGAGGTGATAGCCGCCGAACCCGACATCCACTCGTTGTTGCTCATCGTCGGGTCGCTTGCGGCACAGGCCGCCGAGATCTCCGACGTCATCGCCGGTTTCTGGCGGAACGCCGCGAAGCCGGTGTGCGTGAGTTGGCCGTCGCCGCCGGTGGCGGCCATCACCCGTCTGGCCGAGCGAGGCATTTGCGCCTTCGCCGAGCCCGCGCGGGCCGTTCGGGCTCTCAGCAGGCTGGTGGCGCGCGACCGGGCGGCCGTGCGACCGTCCTCTCGTGAAGGGGCCGCGCCGATCCAGATCGATTGGGCAGCGTACGTCCACGATCGCCATGCGCCGTTTGTCATTCCAGAGCATCGCTGCCATGCGATCCTGGCGGCGGCCGGGCTGCCGGTGGCGGCCGGAGCGCTGGCGCGGGACGAGGCAGGTGCGCTGCAGGCCGCCGACACCGTCGGGTTACCGGTCGTTCTGAAAGGGATCAGCCCGCAGGTGACGCACCGGGCGGCGGCCGGGCTGCTCGCGGTGGATCTCCGCACGCACGCGGAGATCGTCGCCGCCTTCCGCCAACTCACCGCGCGCGCCCGCGACCTATCGGTCCCGCTGGACGGGATCTACGTCCAGCGGATGCAGAAGGACGGCGTGGAACTGTTGGTGTCCGCGTTCCGCGATCCGCTGTTCGGCACGATGGTCGCCTGTGGAAGCGGCGGCGGATTCACCGAGATGATCGACGACGTGGTCACCCGGCGGGCGCCGATCGACCAGGCGGCTGCGACCGAGATCCTCACGCAGTTGCGCATCTTCCCGCGCGCCGGAGAGGGCGGCGAGACGGTGGACGTCGCGGGCGCGGCGGACTTCGTCGCGCGGTTTTCCCGGCTCGCGGCCGGGGCGCCGTGGCGCCGGTTCGTGTTCGAGGTCAACCCGGTCAA